>JAEWJV010000152.1 GCA_023386395.1 Bacteroidota bacterium | reverse complement strand
GCATTACTACCACATTGCGTGTTTATTATAATGGAAAGCAACAGTATTACGAACATTATCCAACACGCGGTTATTTATCAACCAATGATCCAAGGGCACATTTTGGATTAGGCGCCATTACAAAAATCGACTCGCTTATTGTGCAGTGGCCCGATGGAAAACAACAGTCAATAATCAACATTGATGCAGATAAACTTGTCACGGTAAAATATAAAGACGCGGCAAACGAAAAATCAAACGCATACACTCAGCAAACTTTATTTAAGAATGTTACTTCAAACGTTGGTGTAAAATTTAAACCAAAAGAAAGGGATTTTACTGATTATGGTATTCAGCCAACCATGCCGCATAAACTAAGTCAGTATGGTCCGGGCATTGCCGTTGGCGATATAGATAATAATGGTTATGAAGATTTTTATGTTGGCGGAACATCAGGCAATGCAGGTGTATTTTTCATGCAAGGTGCTGATGGCAGGTTTACATTGGATTCATCAAGGCTTATTCAGAAAGACGACCCTTTATATGAAGATATGGGTGTATTGTTTTTTGATGCCGATGGTGATGGCGATTTGGATTTGTACGCTGTAAGCGGCAGTTATGAAATTCCTCCGGATCATCCCATCAGCAACGACCGTTTATTCCTTAATAATGGCAAAGGAATGTTTACAAAAACAACAGATGCATTGCCTGTAGATTCAACTAACGGCAGTTGTGTACGTGCCGCTGATTTTGATGGCGACGGCGACCTGGATTTATTTGTCGGAGGCAGGGTTGTATCTGGTCAATATCCTGAAACACCTAAGAGTTTTTTATTTGAAAATAATCATGGGAAATTCACGGATGCAACAGCTAAATTTTGTCCGCAGCTAAAAAATATAGGCATGATAACAGATGCCTTGTTTACTGATTTTAATAATGATGGCAAAGCTGATTTAATTGTTACGGGTGAATGGATGCCGGTTACTTTTTTTGTAAATACAGGTAACGGTTTTAAAGAATTAAAAAATACAGGCATTGAAAATAAGACAGGCTGGTGGAACAGCATTGTGGCGGGCGACTTTGACAACGATGGCGATCTGGATTATATAGCAGGTAATTATGGGTTGAACACAAATTATACCTGCTCACCTGCGCAACCGCTTACCATACTTGCAAAAGATCTTGATAACAATGGCTCGATGGATGCAATGGTGTTTTGTTATATGATGGCAGAAGACAGCACCATGAAACCTTTTCCCATTGCAACAAGAGGCGACATGATGGCCCAGCTTGCTTCAATTAAAAAAATATATCCGACATACAAAGCTTATGGCGCCGCCACGATGAATGATATGTGGAGCGATGCAGATAAGCAGGGCGCAATTATGCTGCAGGCTAACGATATGCAAACTTCTTACATTGAAAACGAAGGCAATGGTCATTTCAAAATAAAACCATTACCCCTTGTAACACAGGCTGCGCCTGTGTTTGGCATGATGTCGGAAGACATTGACGGCGATGGCAATCTTGATGTTTTAATGGTGGGTAACGATTATGGAATGGATCCATATACCGGCAGAATGGATGCCTTTAATGGGCTTTATTTAAAAGGCGATGGCAAGGGAAACTTCAACGCGCTTGCATTGGCCGGATCTGGTTTTTATGTGCCCGGCGATGCAAAAGCGCTGGCAAAAATACACAGTGCAAAAGGCGAAGATCTATATATGGCTACCCAAAACCAGGATAGTATTTTGGCATATGCCAAATCAATAAGGAATAGTAATAGTAAATGGGTTAATCTTCAGCCGGAAGACTTTTTTGCAGATATATTTTATAAAGATGGCAGCAAGAAACATGTGGAATTTTATTACGGCCATTCTTATTTATCTCAATCATCAAGAAAACTTGAACTAACGGATAACGTAATTAAAGCTGTTATTACCAGCTATGCGGGCAATAAACGTGAAGTAATAAAAGAGCAATAACCTACACACTTTATCTTCATTATTATGCCTGCATTTGCGAAGCATTTTCGTAAATATTCCTGTTTCTGCATACATCATTCTATAATATCACACCGCATTTGCCGGTAGCAGCATACATTTGACAATATCGTAATTATGCAAAAGATTTTTTGTTTCGGAGAGATATTGTTGCGCATGTCTCCTGTATTAAATGGCAAATGGTTGCAACAAAATAATATGCCGGTTTATATTGGCGGCGCTGAACTTAACGTATCAACGGCTTTGGCAAAATGGAATATACCTGTAAGCTATTGCACCGCCATGCCGCAACACTATCTTTCAAAAGAAGTATTACGATATTTAGGCAATAAAAATATTGATACAAAGCCGGTGCAATTAAGCGGTAACCGTTTAGGTATTTATTTTTTACCTGAAGGTGCAGACTTAAAAAACGCAGGTGTTATTTATGACCGCTCACAATCTTCGTTTGCATCATTGCAACCAGGCGCAATAAACTGGGATGAATTGCTGGAAGGTTATACCTGGTTTCATTTCAGTGCCATTTCGCCTGCTGTAAGTGAAAGCGCTGCGATGGTTTGCCTTGAAGCGGTAAAGGCCGCATCAGCAAAAAAAATTACGATATCAGTTGATTTAAATTATCGTGCAAAACTTTGGCAATACGGTATAAAACCGCCGGAGATCATGCAGCAGCTGTTACCTTATTGCAATGTTGTAATGGGCAATATCTGGAGTGCCAATACCTTGCTTGGCATAGATATAGATGAGCTCATTCACGATAAAAAAAGCAGGCAAGCATATATTGATCATGCCGGCATAACAGCAAAAGCAATCATGCATGATTATCCTGCGTGTAAAACGGTGGCTAATACATTCAGGTTTGATCATAATGATGGCATAAAATATTATGCTGTACTTGACACAAATAATCATCAATATATTTCTCCTGAATTTACCAGCGAAAAAGTAATGGATAAAGCCGGCAGCGGTGATTGTTTTATGGCAGGATTAATATATGCAACCACGCAACATTATACACAACAAAACATCATCAATTTTGCAGCAGCGGCTGCATACGGAAAATTGCATGAAGCGGGCGATACTACTTCGCACACCGTTCAACAAATTGAATCATTATTAAAAAACAAATATGCTTAGTCATACAGAAATAAAAGACCTTATAGAACAACAAGGCGCTTTGCCCTTATTTTTTAATGAGGATGCAACTATAAGCATTGACATTGTAAAAGCGCTGTATGCAGCAGGCATCCGCATTATAGAATATACCAATCGCGGTGAAACAGCATTGGCCAATTTCAAAAAACTGAAAGAAGAATGTGCCATTAATTATAAGGATATGTGCCTTGGCATCGGCACTATAAAAACGGCTGACGCAGCCAATGCTTTTATAAATGCAGGTGCAGATTTTTTAATCAGCCCGGCATGGAACGACGAAATACTTGCAGTTTGCAATGAAAAAAATTATTTGTGGATTCCCGGCTGCATGACGCCAACTGAAATTGCCTATGCTGAGTTGAAAGGGATAACCATGGTAAAAATATTCCCAGGCAATGTGCTTGGGCCCACCTATATATCAGCCATTAAAGAAGTTTTTCCTGCTATGAAATTTATGCCAACCGGAGGCGTATCACTTGATAAAAATAACCTGGCAGGATGGTTTAAATCAGGTGTTGTTGCTGTTGGCATGGGCAGCAAACTCATCAGTAAAGAATTAATTGCTAATAAAGATTATGCAACGATAGAAACAATGGCAAAAGAAGCACTTGAAATGGTGAAAACGATTAAGGCAGAAATTTGATGACCTGTTTCAATTGGAAAAGTTATGTTCGACAGGCAGGTTTATATAAATAGACGTTCCTTTATCGGGAATAGATTGCCATTGTATGCTACCGCCCAGCAAATGAACACGGTGCTCCATATTGCGCAAGCCAAGGCTTTCTTTCCTGGCTGATTCCACCTCAAAGCCGGCGCCATCGTCTTGTATGGTCAATTCAAAACGGTTATCTGTATTTTTTATTTCTATGTTAATATGTTGTGGTGATGCATGCCTTATACTATTCTGCAAAGCTTCCTGCACTACGCGGAAAAGCATTACCTGGGCTTCGGGATTCAACGGCAGTTTTTGATATTCAGTTTGAAAAGATACCAGTATGTTACGTGCTGCATTAATGCGTTGCTTTTCGGCCTGCAGGTTATCAATCAAATTAAACTGGTGCAGCCATTCGCTGTTTAAAGACTTGGAAAGGGAACGCAAATCCTGTATGGCTTTGGCAACGGTTTGCGCTGCGGTTGTTATAGCATCTGGAACCGTTGGTAATTCCCTTGAACCAATCGTTAATAACAGTTTAGCGCTGCTAAGCAACTGACCTACGTTATCGTGTAGTTCCTGGCTTATTTGATGAAAAGAATGTTCCTGGGTTTCGAGCTGGGATTTCAATAACTGTTCCTTGTATTGTTTTTCTATTTCTATTAATTGCTGAATGTGCTGGAATTTTTTCTTTTGATAAAACAACAGAATAAAAACAACCATCCCGGTTAAAATAGAAAAGATAAGAATGCCTGCTATGATGACGGAAAGGACTTCATGATAATGGTCGTTCGGCATAAGTATGCATAAATGAACAAGGAGTACATTAAGCAATTAGTTGGCTGTAATACTTTCTTAAGTTGCTGCGCCAGTTCTGAATAATTCGTACCCAAAAAGTTATACATACCAAGATACGGCAAATTACAGGTATAAAAAATTATAAGCCCGATAGCTATCCAAAATTCACCTTGGTAACGAAATTTTATCAATTCTGCTGATGTAAATAACTGATAACAATAAGCCGCTGACCATAAAATAGTAAAAGAAAATCCCACCAGTATAAGGTAACTGTTCCAGTACGCTAATCCATCGAATAAGTAAAAGATTGTAATGAACCAGAATACCGGAAATAAGATGAGGAAAACTGTAATAATCTTTTTTAAAATTTTATTACGAATAATATAATGATAATAAAAAGCATACGCCCAAAATTCTATGAGCATGAAAATGTTATAAACAGGATTGTTAGATCGGAGGTTTAGGTTTGAAAGAAAAAAATTAGCTAACACTTCAGTCAATACAGTAATGCCTAATAAAATTGAAAATATTTTTAAATGAACAGGGTAATTAAATTTAAACCCGGTTAAGCTGGTTAGGAAAGCCAGCAATACAATTAATATGTAAAGATTAAAGAGCAATTTCTACAATATTTATTGCAGTAATTTCGCTCCTGGGCAAGGCGGGCTATTTGGAGGAGGGCAGGGGTTGCCGGTGTCAACATTTGTAGAATTGTTACTTAAAGGTGCAAGAAATATAGAATTACCTCCATCATCCCCCGTTAATTTCTTAACAATTTTAGGTCCTCTTAAATTAAAAATAAGTGTGAGTTTTTCAGTGTATATATCATCGTCTATTCTTTCCGAAGGATATGGATATTCATCAATTTTTTTTAAATAAGCCGCAAAGAAAACACGAACATCTCTTAAGCTGTTTTTTTGCAAAATATCCTTCAAATCTCTAACAAATGATATGTCATAAAACATCACTTGTGTTTCATTCTTTGGAAGACAGGGCAAAATTTCTTTTGTAAAATTTGTTGCCCAGGTTTTTGCGTTACCATGTCTCTCTTTAAAATCCCCTTTATCATTTAGTATATAGTATAACCCAACATC
>JAEWJV010000592.1 GCA_023386395.1 Bacteroidota bacterium | reverse complement strand
CAATATCCCGGTGCTTGCAAAATGGTCGGGCTTTAGAAAAATAGGAGAGAAGGTAGTGGAGCACAGGCCCAGGAAATACGGTGTTACCAAATTTGGATGGGACAGATTTATTAATGGTTTCCTGGATCTTGCAACATTAACTTTTGTTGGCCGTTTTAGTAAAAGGCCCATGCATTTTTTTGGGCTATACGGCACCTTCTTTTTTATTATTGGTTTTTTCAGCAGCCTTTACCTCATCATTGCCAAAATTGTTGATGCGAATTATGGCATTACCAATAAACCGCTTTTCTATATTGCATTAGCTGTTATGATCATCGGTATGCAATTGTTTCTTACCGGTTTTATTGCAGAGCTTGTAGTGCGCAATGCTGCAGACAGGAACAATTATCTTATTGAAAAGAAAGCAGGGTTTAATTAATGCTATCTGTAGTTATCATAGGGCCGGCATACCCACTGCGTGGTGGCGGGCTTGCATCTTTTAACGAAAGGCTGGCAAGGGAATTTCAATACCAGCATGATAACGTAACTATATATACCTTCTCTTTACAATATCCTTCATTTCTTTTTCCCGGCACTTCGCAATATTCAAATGAGCAGGCACCAACAGATTTGAATATTAAAGTATGCATCAATTCAATCAATCCTTTTAACTGGATTAAGATTGGCAATGAACTAAAAAAATTAAGGCCTGATATTATCGTTGTGCGTTACTGGCTGCCCTTTATGGGGCCATGCCTTGGAACTATTTTACGCATTGCAAAAAAAAATCATCATACCAAAATCATTTGTATTGCCGATAATATTTTACCGCATGAAAAACGTGTGGGCGATAAGCAATTCACTTCTTACTTTATAAAACCGGTAGATGCTTTTATTACAATGAGTGATAAAGTGATGAATGACCTGCGCTTATTCACTAACAAACCTGCACGAAAGCTCGTGCACCCTTTGTATGATAATTTTGGTGATAGGATTGATAAAGCTGAAGCGCGAAAGCATTTGAATTTAAATGTTGATGACCGCATTATTTTATTCTTCGGCTTTATACGTGAATACAAAGGCCTTGATATTTTGCTGGAAACCATGGCGTTGCTAAAGCAACAACTTCCTAATTCCCAATTCCTCATTCCTAAACTGCTTGTTGCCGGTGAATTTTACAAAGACCGCAAATTATACGATGATATTATCGAACAAAACAATCTTCAGCCGCTGGTAATTTTAAGAACAAATTTTATAGCCGACAGCGAAGTGAAATATTACTTAAGCGCCGCCGATTTTGTCATCCAGCCATACCGGAATGCCACGCAAAGCGGCGTTACGCCTTTAGCTTATCATTTTGAAAAACCAATGCTGGTTACCAATGTGGGCGGCCTGCCGGATCTTGTGCCTGATGAAAAGGTTGGTTTAATTGCAGAGCCCAATGCTGAAAGTATAGCACAAAAAATCAGGCAGCTTTACACGCTTGGCGAAGCACATTTTTTACCTTATTTAAAAGAAGAAAAAAAGAAATACAGTTGGGCAAAACTGGTTGAAGCTATTAAACAATCTGTGAACTCATAAACTCTTAAACTTCATTTAATTCAATCAGCCGGCAGGCATTAAAGCAACTGCGAACCCGTAATCTTGTGAACTTTTAAACTTCATACAACTTAAATTTGCAGCCTCGTTAAAAGAGGTGCAAGTAAATGAAAGAGCAATTGCAGCAGTTAGCCCAAAGTCTGGATGGTGAATTTTATACAGATAAAACAATGCGCATTTTATACGCTACCGACGCATCAGCGTATCGTGAAATGCCGTTGGCAGTTGCTATCCCCAAAACCAAAGAGGATATAAAAAAACTGATTGCCTTTGCCCGCGATAATAAAACTTCATTAATTCCAAGAACAGCAGGAACATCACTGGCCGGGCAGGTGGTGGGCAACGGGATTATTGTGGATGTGTCAAAAAGGTTTACAAAAATCCTTGAATTAAATGCAGCAGAAAGATGGGTGCGTGTACAGCCAGGCGTTATACGCGATGAGCTCAATATGTTTTTAAAACCACATGGTTTTTTATTCGGGCCAGAAACTTCAACCGCCAACCGCGCCATGATGGGCGGCATGGTGGGTAACAATTCCTGCGGTTCTAACTCTGTTGTTTACAGGAGCACCCGCGAACATTTGCTGGAAGTAAAAGCTTTTTTAAGCGATGGCAGCGAAGCTGAGTTTAAAGTATTAAACATTGATGCATTTCATGCAAAATGTGAAGGTGAAACGCTTGAGGCAAACATTTATAAAAACATCCGCAGCTTATTAAGCAATTATGAAATCCAGCAGGAAATAAGAAAAGAATTTACGAAGAAGAGTATTGAAAGAAGAAATACGGGTTATGCTGTTGATGTGCTATTGGATACAGCGCCTTTCACTGCGGGCGAACCGGATTTTAATTTCTGCAAGCTCATTGCAGGTTCTGAAGGAACGCTTGCCTTCATCACCGAAATAAAACTGAATGTTGTTCCGTTGCCGCCAAAAGAAAGCGGCCTGCTTTGCGTGCATTTTAATAATGTGGATGAATCGCTGCGGGCAAATCTTATCGCTTTACAATATCATCCCACAGCAAGCGAACTCATCGATCATTTTATTTTAGAATGCACAAAGGATAACATCGAGCAAAGAAAGAACCGCTTTTTTGTGCAGGGCGATCCGGGTGCTATTCTCGTAATTGAATTTAAAAAAGATACAAGAGCAGAAATTGAAGTCATTGCAAAACAGGTGGAAGCCGATATGCGTGCAGTGAACCTTGGATATCATTTTCCTTTATTATTTGGCGACGATACAAAAAAAATATGGAACCTGCGTAAAGCCGGGCTTGGTTTATTGAGCAATCTTCCGGGCGATGATAAAGCGGTGCCGGTTATTGAAGACACGGCTGTTGATGTAAATGACCTGCCTGCTTTTATTGAAGAGTTCAATATCATCCTAAAAAAATATGACCTGTATTCTGTGCATTATGCGCATGCAGGCAGTGGCGAAATTCATTTACGGCCCATCATCAATTTAAAAACAGAAGAGGGAAATGCCTTATTCAGAAAGATCGCTGAAGAAATAGCCACGCTTGTAAAAAAATACCAGGGATCATTAAGCGGCGAGCATGGCGATGGAAGATTGCGTGGCGAATTTATAAGGCAAATGGTGGGTGAAAAAAATTACCAGTTATTACGGCAGATAAAACAAGCCTGGGACCCGCAAAATATTTTCAACCCGAATAAGATTATTGATACGCCTTCCATGAACACGATGCTGCGTTATGCGCCGGGGCAGCAAACACCAGAGTTTAAAACGTTGTTTCGTTTTTACAACCAGGATGTATTGCAGCATGCAGAACAATGCAATGGCAGCGGTGATTGCCGTAAAACGCATTTATCGGGTGGCACCATGTGCCCGTCATTCATGGCAACACGTAACGAAAAAGATACAACGAGGGCAAGGGCTAATATCCTTCGCGAATTTTTAACCCATTCAGATAAAATCAACCGCTTTGATCATAAAGAAATTTATGATGTAATGGATTTATGCTTGAGTTGCAAAGGCTGCAAATCTGAATGCCCTTCCAACGTTGATGTAGCTAAGCTCAAAGCTGAATTTATGCAGCATTACTATGATGCGAATGGCGTTCCTTTCAGGAGCAGGCTCATTGCCAACTTCACTAAATCTGCAAAGCTCGGCGCTTTAATGCCCGGCCTTTACAATTTTGCAGTAAAGAATAAAACCATCAGCAGTATTATAAAAAAAATATCCGGCTTTGCCGTGGAGCGTTCTTTGCCCACTGTATATAAAACAACATTGCGGAGCTGGTATGAAAAAAGGCAAAAGGCGGAAGGCGTAGGAGGGAAGGCTGTTCACTTCTTCTGCGATGAATTCACCAATTATAACGATACTGAAATTGGTATCAAAGCTATTCTCCTGCTTGAAAAATTAGGTTATGAAGTAATTATGCCGGAGCATGAAGAAAGCGGCAGAACCTGGCTCTCAAAAGGGCTGATACGCGATGCAAAAAAAATCATCAATAAAAATATTGCAACGCTTCATCCTTTAATAACAGAAGATAAACCGCTTATTGGCGTTGAACCTTCGGCCATACTTACTTTCCGTGATGAATATGTTGATCTTGCTGATGATGATTTGTTTGAAATAGCAAAAGAGCTTTCGAAAAAAGTGTTTACAGTAGAAGAATTTATTGCAAGGGAAGTTGATAAAGGCAACATTACCGCGCAACAGTTTAAAACTGAAAAAAGAAATATAAAACTACATGGCCATTGCCAGCAGAAAGCATTATCATCTGTTGCACCAACCGTAAAAATTTTATCATTACCGGAGAATTATTCGGTAACAACTATACCTTCCGGCTGCTGCGGCATGGCCGGTTCTTTTGGATATGAAAAAGAACATTATGACCTGTCAATGAAAATAGGTGATTTGGTATTATTTCCCGCAGTGCGCAACAAAACAGAAGACACCATTATTGCAGCGCCGGGCACAAGCTGCCGCCACCAGATTAAAGATGGCACTAAAGTTATAGCTAAACACCCGGTGGAAATATTGTATGAAGCATTGGTATAAAACCGCGAAGCGCCTTCTGTAATTATTGCTTGTAAGATTGTGCTTTATAATTCCGTATAAAAATATACATGAACGCTACTATAACAGCGTAGGTTAAAATATTAAAACTGGTATGCGCATCAAACCGCATGGGATAGCGCCAGTGATTATGCAGGCTTATTACAATTGTAATTACCCTCAATATATTTACTATGCAAATGAGGATGATGCCTGCCAGCATCCATTTTAATTTGTACCCTGCAGCAGCCCTGTGCGCCGCTATAAATCCTATCCATAAACTCATCGCGCCCACACCCAAACATCCCCAGGCGATATTTACGCCGCCACCACCGTCCATAATAATATTAGCCGGATTTTTCTGATAAACTGTATAGCCTGCCAGCTTAAGTAATAACACGGAGGTTTTGGCTATAAGAATAGTAAGCCATTCGGGAAAGTCGGCGTATTTGTCAAGGAAAGAAGAATAGAGCCTGCCACCAGGCGAAGTTATACCCACATACAGGTAAAACCCCTGCAGTAATATCACATACAGCAGCACAAACAGCAGGATATTAAACCCGGTTTTTTTATTGGAAAACAATGCAGTTTTAGTGATGGTTTGCACTTGCAGTTATTGCTTTATTAAAACAAAAATAGCTATTAAAGCGTGATAGTTTATTCACGCCGGGCAAATGCATTTTGATTATACAACCATAGCAG
>JAEWJV010000139.1 GCA_023386395.1 Bacteroidota bacterium | reverse complement strand
CCGTTGTTCAAACGTTCCGGCACTTCTTTAAATCCCGCATTTATTACCAGGTACATTTTATAAAAAAGCACGGCCATCACTGCACTTAAAAGCAGTAAAAAAATCCTTTCTGTATTCCTGTTTATATGCTGTTTTGCCGGTGCGCTCATCTTTCGTGTACAATAGTTTTAGCTGAATCAATTTTTAATAAAGCGCTGTCTGAAATAACGCCGGATACACGCGTATCAGCAGGTAAACCAACAGCATAAGCAACAGGAACAACACAATTCTTAAACCGCACATCTTTTAAATGCACGGCGGTACCGCGGGCAATAAATGCTGTATTAAAATTTTCAAATGTTATGCTGTCAAGCAGCACATACTTACATTGCGGGAAGAAAATAAAAGCAGCATCGTTATAACCTGAATCGGCAACGAGCAAAGCATTATTGCCATGTATGATTAATGTATCAGATTTGATGAGCAGCGAATCATTTATTACAACTCTGGGATTATTGCCAAACAGGTTTCTTAGTGAAATAATATTTAACATTGAATTTTTAATGCTGTCTGATAATTTTATAACCTGGCTGTTTCTTGTAGTTCCCGGGGAATCGGCTACAACAATAGCAGCATTAACACTTTTGAAATAATCTTTATAAACAAACCATGCAAGCGCCGCAGCCAGCAATAAACAAAGCACAACAAGAAAACGAATGAAAGCGCCGCCGCCTTTCTTAACTATAATTTCTTTTTGAATATGTTCTACCTGTTGCGGTTCAGCAATTTCTTCTTCAGGTTCAGCTTTTTTCACAACAGGTTTTGTAGCCTCATATTGTGAAGGCGATTTATCGTTTTGAATTAAGACAACCGTTATATTATCTTTTCCGCCTGCAAGGTTTGCTGCATCAATTAATGCAGCAGATTTTTGTTTCAGTGTTTGCGGCGAACTTAAAATGCCGGCAATAGTCCGGCTATTGATCATATCATACAAACCATCGCTGCACAACAGCAAAGTATCGCCCGGCAAAAAAGGAGACTCACCTGTATCAATATAATCTGCTTCCGAAAACTTTACCTCGTCAAATCCAAGCGCCTTATTTATTTCATT
The DNA here is from genome assembly GCA_023386395.1 of Bacteroidota bacterium. Classification (GTDB taxonomy): domain Bacteria; phylum Bacteroidota; class Bacteroidia; order Chitinophagales; family Chitinophagaceae; genus Parafilimonas. Next base: position 2,900 of record JAEWJV010000139.1, on the reverse strand, counting down.
GCGCTTGGGGTGGCTCATGGCCGCTTCTTCTGTTAACCGGCCGCTCTCTTCAAGAAAGCCAACAAAAGAATGGTCGTGCGTAACTTTTACCAGCGAGTTATCGCGAAAGAGATACAGCCGCGTATCGCCAATATGTGCATAATAAAATTTGTTATCATTAATATCAACCAGCGCAAGCGTAACCACACAAGCCATCTGGTTATGCTTATCGCTCTTTTGTTTCTTTTCAAAAATTTTTTTGTTTGCTTCAGTAAGCGCTGCTTTCAGCAAATGAATTACATCACCTGATGCATTTTTTAATGTATTCAGAATAGTTGTACGTGTAAGCGCCGCAGCAATTTCTCCGCCCTCATATCCGCCAACGCCATCAATAACACAGCCGATAATGTATTTACCATTTACAATCTTCTGCGCAATGAAGTTATCTTCATTATTGTCGCGCATTTTACCTGTATCTGTATTGCCGTAAAAATTATCAGCCATCGTTCCTGTGCGTTTTTTTTACATCGCGAAAATTAGCCGCCAGCAGTAGCAGGCAAACTACAAACAGCGATGATGAAAGAATGATATTTAACATGATTGATATAATATTTTAGAACAGTTACACGATTAATATTTTTGTTACCAGCCTATGAACTTTACACAACACGGTTGTGTCACTCCCTTGTACTGTATAACATTTGGCGGCTAAGTTATCCTGTTCATTATCATTTTGTTCCCTCAAAAAATAAGCCCTGATACTGGTCTGACGCTTTTGAAGCGTCTGACCACGTTACACCATTACGATTTAAAAATATTCACACCTACAATACCATTCAGCACTATGCGGGAATTAAGCGGCAGCGGCACCCAAACCGGGTTATCTGTATCGCTGGCCACTACTTCATTTTCATTAACCAATGTTTTTTCACCAAAGGAAGCCAGGTAAAATTTATGATCATCGTTATTAAATTTCACGCGTAAATGCGGCGTATTTACCCATTCCGATGGAATGCGAAAAACATCTTCTTTATCCGCGGCTTCATCCTTACCTGAAATAAGAATATCTGGCTCCCGCATATAATATTCAATTTTTTTGCCTGCAAATTCTTTGTCTGGCACAATGGTTTCAAACCTTGCAAGCAATCTCGCTTCACTGTTTTTTACGGTTTTGGCATTCATGCTGAAATGCTGGTCGTAAGCAATTTCATAATAACCATCGCTGTAAAAAACAAAACCATCAAGCAATTCAGGGTTCACATCAAAAGTTTCTGCAATGCCTGTTTGCCTGGGTATAAAAGTTACCCGTAAACTTTCTTTTTTTTGATGGATACTGCCAGGCATCAGTTTGCCGATAACGCTTTTATCGCCGCGTAAATATTCAGGATGGGCTGCAAAACGAAACACCCATTTATTGGAAGCAGGCGCTACAACTTTTCCTTCATTGTTATACCGTTCAAGAATATTGTAAAACTGTTTTACACATTCCTGTACAATCAATCCGAAAATGCCTTTTTTGTTTTGTGTGAACTGATTATAATCCTCTTCATTAAAGCATACAATGTATTCATGAAAAAAAACAATGCGGTTGGCAAACGACAACTCTTTTATAGATTCTTCAAATTTTTGAATAATGTATTTATATACATCATCAGCGGTAAGCGGCGGCGCCTGTTTTATATCATAAGTGGCTTCACGTTTCAAAAACCATTCGTGAAAACCCATGCGTTGCCAGAAAGAAGTTGTTTTCATTCGTACCTATTTATTTTTAGTTGTCTCCTATGTACATTCCCATTGCGGGGAAAAATTATCATGCCCGGTTTCATTAATTTTTATTTTTTCTTACCGAAAAGCCTTTTAAAAAAGCCGGGCTTTTTTTCAGGCTCTTTTTTTTGAGATGACGTATTTACTGCTTTTTTTATTTTACGCTCTGCTGCAAGGGCCTGATTTGAAGCAGTTGTATCTCTTGCCAGCACACTTACTGCGCGGCCGTTATATTGCTGAATATGTTCCGCATTATTGAGCCAGATGCTATGCTGTTTACTATGCAAAATACGTTTGGTGCCAAGTGTGGCAGGCTCCTTCTCTGAAGCCACAAATAAAGAATCCCAGGTTTGGCCGCCGTCTAAAGAATAGATATATTCTTTATTTACAACATCGTAATAAGTGTTCTTTTCGGGGTAATAATAAAACTCGTAATCTTTCTGCAAAACACTAGTGCATGAACAGATTATCAAACTAAAAACAACAGAAAAACAAAACAATATTGCAGGTTGTTTCACTCTCGTATAATTTTTGTTTTTTCACCAAACCATTGAGTTAACTACTCAACCAGTCAACTGTTTACTCAAAGATTATTCCACTAAAACGAAAATTATAAGAAATACTTATATGAAGAGGATAAAAGAATTGTTAGAAGAAATCTAATTTACGAAGGCGTGGGCCGTTAAACCTGAAACGTGAATGTTTTTACCTTCAAATCTTCATGACTGACTTTGGCGAAACTCACCGTATCAAAACAAAAGTGCCTCTTTTTAAATAAGGTTTATTGTTATAGTCCGTTGCTTCCACAACGTAAACATAGGTGCCGCTTGGTTGTTTGTTGCCGCTATAGGTTCCATCCCAGCCTTTGTTTGGCGTAGCAGTATTAAACAGCAGTTGGCCCCAGCGGTTATAAATCCTGAAATAAGAAAACTGTTTCATACCGGCGGCCGTTATTTTATAAACATCATTTATACCATCGCCATTAGGTGAAAAAGCTGTTGGTATAAATACCTGCGGGTCTGTTTCAAAAATGTAGATTTTAAGGCTATCATAACTGAAACAACCTTCGGGCGTACTCACTTTTACTTTATAGGAAACTGTGTCAGGTCCATCGGTAAATGTTGCAACGGGATTGGCTATAAACGCATCGCTAAAAC
>JAEWJV010000027.1 GCA_023386395.1 Bacteroidota bacterium | reverse complement strand
CATCTGTTCCGGCCATCTGTCATTGGTAATATGCATCACTTAATTTTTAAATTATTTCCAGGCATGAGAAAAAGCTCAACGATATTTCTCCAGATAGTCCTTGTGCTTGTTGGCATCGTGACGTTGGCCATTATGATTCGGCTTCCATTAACCGAAGGGAGAGCAGCAAACTTAGATCTGTTTAGTATTTATGCTGATCCATTTTTAGTGTATGGATACGTTTCATCTATTGCTTTTTTTGTTGCCCTCTATCATGCATACAAATTACTTGGCTATATCAGGCAAAATAAAATATTCTCCCTGGATTCAGTAAAGACTACAAAAAATATAAAATATTGTGCAATCGCACTGGGCATCTTAATAGTGCTTGCAGGGCTATACATAAGAATATTTCATGGTAAAGAAGATGACCCTGCCGGTTTTATTGCCATTTGTATTGCGATTACTTTCGTAGCTATTGTAGTCGCCGCTACTGCAACAGTGTTTGAAAAGATCCTAAATAATGGGATGAACATAAAATCAGAGAACGAGCAACTTATTAAGCAGTCAAATAAATAATTTTTGCCGGATATCGCTTGCGTTGCCTAAATAGATATTGCAATTTTGAGTACGAAGTACAGTTATACTCTCTGCTTAATATCAGCAAAATTAAATTTGAGATATTATGCGGCACCTTAGCTAACACTTAGCTTGTCAAATTTTATAGGAGCCGGTACGAATGAAACTTTCAGCAATTACCGTAGTGATAGATGACAAATTTATATTTCTTATTTGCACACAAGATTATTCTTTAGAACCTTAAATACACTTAATAAGTTTCTCCATTTTATTATTACCTCATAAGATACCTGCTGTTAGCTGAAGGTAATTTTACACTGTAATTGAAATAGCATTTGTGAACATGAAAACAGTGTAGTATGAGCCAGATTACATGGACAACCTTCTTTACGATTTTATCTTTTATTCTTATTGTTTATTACATAACGATCATAATACTTTACTACCGCAAAGCATTTAGCCTGTCTTTGCTGGCCAAGATATTCCGGCAGCCTGTTATGGTTGCCAGGACAAGCACTAATGATACATCTGCGACAACAACACTCTATGTATCTATCACACGTCTGGCAGAACAGGCGGCTGCCGATGGTTATGGGAGAGAAGAGATTTTGTTGGCCTTGCATAAACTGCTACATACTGCCGATGATAACGGGCTGAGCAATTCTTCTAATAGAACAAATGTAAGCCAATACATTGCCAATGCCTGTGAACAATATTGCTCCATCCATCTGAGTGAGGAAGATCTGCGCGTGCTATGGATATAGAATGGATGGAGCGCTGTAACCTGCATGTCGCCTGCCCTGGTTGGCTGCTCAATTTATGGGGGCAGTGGCTGCAGGACTTGAAAATAGAGCGGGATAAATGGTATAATCATTATTCAATAATCAATAAAGTAAGTGGGTATGAAAATGAAGCGTATAGATTGCCTTAAAATCAAAAGAAAGATGCTATATGCGTCCATGAGTTTAATGCTCTTATTAATAACATTGTACAGCCAGGCCCAGGATGGCAATGCGGGCCTTGAAGAAGCCGATGCCAAGGTGCGCAGCTATTTTGATTCAGGTTGCAACCTGATGTATGCCATCGGTGCAGTGCTGGGGCTGGTGGGTGCCATTAAAGTCTATTCCAAATGGAATCATGGTGATCCCGATACGGGTAAAGTTGCGGCTGCCTGGTTTGGCAGTTGTGTGTTTCTGGTGGTGGTGGCAACGGTGATCAAATCATTCTTTGGGATATGAACAACCTCACCCTTTTTCCCTCTTCAAGGGAAGGGGAGTAAATCCCGTTTCAACTTCAGCATTAACATTTCAACAAACAAATAAATCAATATGGGCACGAGTGCTTATACCATCAATAAAGGTATTACTAAGCCGGTGGAGTTTTGGCGGCCTGAAGGCGCAGTATATCTGGTATCTCGGCGGCGGCCTGATTGCATTGCTGATACTGTTTGCCATACTGTATATCTGTGGTGTCAACACGTTTGTTTGCCTCGGCATCATTATCATTTCGGGTACTGCTTTATTTATGTACGTGTATAAACTAAGCCGTAAATATGGCGAGCATGGCATGATGAAGGTATTGACAAAAAAGAGAGTGCCGGGTGTGATAAAAAGCTATTCAAGAAAGACATTCGGCCTTCCCAAACTTTCCGAAAAATCAGGACAAGTTTCCTCCGGTGGAGAGGGCTCAAATCAAAAGGCCCAATAATATGGAAAAGAATTTAAAAGATATATTACCAATTCTTGGTGTGGAACATGATTGCATCCTTTCAAAGCAAGGTGACATTACAATTGCTTATGAAGTGAGGCTGCCGGAATTCTTCACCTTGTCCGACCAGGAATACGAAGCTTTACATCAATCATTGGTTAAGGCGGTGCGCATACTGCCAAAGCATACCGTATTTCATAAACAGGACTGGTTTACAGAAGCAAAGTATGCTGCAGATTTCAGTAAAGAAGATATAAGTTTTTTATCACGCAGTAGTGAACGCTTTTTTAATGAACGGCCTTATCTTAATCACCGCTGTTTTATCATGCTTACTAAAAAGCCTTCCGGGAGAAAAGTAAGCAGTTCTGTTTTCTCTAACCTGTTACGTTCTTCTATCGTTCCCGAACAAACATTAAGGCCGCAGCTATTACAGGATTTTTTAGATAGCGCGGGGCAATTTGAAAGGATATTAAAAGACAGTGGCTTTGTACAGTTGGCGCGTTTGAATGATGATGCCTGCTGGGCATTGGTTGAAAAGTACATGAACCTGGAGCCGAAGGATGATTCTATCATACTGAAAGATATTTCGTTTAAAGACGGCATTCGTATTGGTGATGAATATTGCCGGTTATTTACGCTGGCTGATGCTGCCGACTTACCATCCTATTGCGGTTCAAGGATCAACTATGATAAGTATTCCACCGACAGAACAAAGTTTTCTGTTGGCTTTGCTTCGCCACTTGGCCAGTTGCTTTCCTGCAACCATATTTTCAACCAATACATTTTTATTGATGATGCTCAAAAGACTATTCAAAGACTAGAGAGTAAAAGGTTACGCTTGCAGAGTCTGTCTGCTTACTCACGTGAAAATGCCATCAGCCGTGATGCGACGAATGATTTTTTGAATGAGGCGATTTCGCAACAACGATTACCTGTAAAAGCACATTTCAATGTGCTGGTATGGACGGACGATAAAGAACAATTAAAAGATATTAAAAACCTGGTATCCTCCGCTTTAGCCCAGATGGATGCAGTACCCAAACAGGAAACGGATGGAGCGCCCCAAATTTACTGGGCAGGCATACCGGGCAATGAGGCGGACTTCCCGATGAATGACAGCTTTGACACTTTCGCTGAACAGGCTTGCTGTTTTCTCAATCTTGAAACCAATTACCGTTCATCTGTAAGCCCGTGTGGTATCAGGTTAGGGGACAGGTTAAATGGCAAGCCCGTGCATGTGGACATCAGCGATGAACCCATGAAGCAAGGCATCTGCAC
>JAEWJV010000594.1 GCA_023386395.1 Bacteroidota bacterium | reverse complement strand
GTTTTAGGGCCTTCATATTTTATTTGTTCCAGGCCCGTGAAATATTCTTTTTCCCCGATTGTAACTTTCATGTTTATATGTTTTTAAATATATTTTTTTGATAGTTCCCGTTTTTAATCCTGCTGTTTACAAAGGCTTGCCCGAGTTGTTGCATAAAACGGCAATAATGCCTGCCTTAATCCGGCGGCGGCAAGATACCAATTATAACATTTTAGCATAAGTGTATATGTATAAACCTTTAAACCGTTAGTTTCATAAAGCAGGCTTGCCTTAATAATTGCAAATATATATTGATTGTTATGAAATCGGTTACATAAATAAATAAAGTTTTTTTTAATAACAGGTAAAACATGCGCCTTAAGCTATTTTTTTTACAACCGGTATCATAAAAATACCTTTTACATAAAATGTAGTTGCAGAAACAGCCGGATGCTTACCTTCAATTTTTATTACTTTCGATTTTTTACCGAATGACAATTAAAGATTCTTTTAGCCTTGCTTATCGCACCGTCCGCAGTAACAGGTTGCGTACGGGTATAACTGTAGCAATTATTGCCTTTGGGATTATGGCGCTTATTGGCATCATTACCGCTATACAGGCAATGAACGAAGGGTTGCGCAACAGTTTTTCTACCATGGGCGCCAATGGCTTTACCATTTCTTATAAAGAGCGTTTCAGGTTTAATGATGATAATGATAACGGAGATGCCGATAAAACTAAAAAGGCTAAGAAGTCGAACCTTGATAAACCCATACAATTGAACGAAGCAGAAACTTTCAAAGAAAAGTTTCATTACCCGGCAGCTGTATCTATTTCATTGGGCGGGTACAGTAATTATGAAATTCATTATGAGGATAAAAAAACAAATCCCAATGTCCGCATGAACGGCGGTGATGAGAATTATCTTGCCGTAAACGGTTTTACCATTGAAGCAGGAAGGAACTTAACGCCCGCCGATGTGCATAGCGGCCGCAATGTGTGCCTGCTTGGAAGTGATGTTGCTACTAAATTATTCGGACAGTTAAAAGATAAAGCGGTTGACAAATTTGTAAATGTGGGAGGGAGGCCATACCGCGTAATTGGCGTACTGAAATCAAAAGGGTCGAGCGCTTTGCTGCGGGCGGATAATGTTATCATAACTTCTTATAACAATGTACGTGCAACGGGCTTTGGCGCCAGTTCTTTTTTGATAGGCGTATTGGCCGATGATATTTCGCTGGTTGACGGCGCCGTAAATGAAGCCACAGCCGTTTTCAGAAGTGTGCGCAAGCTTTTGCCTACAGATACCGATAACTTTGTAATTGAAAAAAGCGATAAGCTGGCTGCTACATTCATAAGCTTGCTGGGAAGCATACAGGCCGCCGCTGCCGCCATTGGTTTAATTACATTGATTGGTGCAGCTATAGGTTTAATGAATATCATGCTGGTTTCTGTAAATGAACGCACCCGCGAAGTTGGATTAATAAAAGCGTTGGGCGGCAAGCGCAGCAATATCCGCCAGCAATTTTTATTTGAATCTGTTATTATAAGCCTGCTGGGCGCATTGTTTGGAATCGTGCTCGGTGTAATTATCGGTAATATATTTGCCATGCTGCTTAAAGCCGGTTTTGCCATTCCATGGGCGTGGGTTATTGCCGGTATCATTATATGTTCAGGTGTTGGTTTGCTTGCGGGTATATGGCCTGCGGTAAAAGCATCAAGACTGAACCCCATTACTGCTTTAAGGTACGAGTAGCGCCAGGGCTGATTATAAGTGATGCGTAAAGAACTTACAAAGTGTATGAATTTATTTATTTAATAACTGAATAACGGCGTAACCAATAAGGGCAAGGATTATTACTGCAATGATTGCCATCAGTTCCCATGACAAACCTTTGAAGCTGCGTTTCATTTTTTGCTTTCTTGCAGCAGTTTTTTTGCGCAGGTTATCATTAAGCTGTCTTGTAAAAAGATCTATTTTTTCAGCAGAAGAAAATTGCTGCAGCCCCTCAACGCCATCACTTATAAATGCAGAACCGGCCATTTTTTTTTCAAAGGCATTGGCTTCCTCTTCAGTTAATTTACCATTTATATAATTCATTAACTGTTCTTCATTCAGTTCGTCATCCACATTCCATATCTTATTTAACTCACTCATCTGCTTTATGCAATTTTCTTTCAACAAGTAATTTCAAATTACGTTTGCCATTCTGGATATAACTTTTTACCTGCATGAGGCTAAAGCCGGTTAGCTCACATATTTGCTGGTAAGATTTTTTTTCAAGATAGAATAAAGTTATACATGTTTTCTGATCATCATTCAATTCATGTAACGAAGTTTCGAGCAGCGATATCATTTGCTGTTTTTCAATTTCTTCCTGTAATGGAAAGGCTTCATCTGCAATATTATCCCTGAATTCAGCCACATGTTTTTCACCGTGCCGGCGTAACTGCATGAGACAATAATTGCGGGCAATCATATACAGCCAGCTTTTAAAGTATTGTACAGGATAACGCTGCAATTCATGAATTACCTTTAAAAATATTTGCTGCACTGCATCTTTCGCGGCTTCTTCATTTTTTAAATATTTCATGCACACACCCAGCAATAACAACGTATAACGTTGCAATAAAACTCCCAGCAGGCGGCTATCATTTGTTTGCTTAAACTGGGCCAGTAATTCCTGGTCGCTTATATGTTTTAATTCTTTTTCGCTCAAAAGGTATAAGACTTATTTACGAGATGCATTTATGGGTTAAATTCCATAAAGATATGCAGGTCATAAGTATCAATAACCAGGGATATGCGTTTAAGGATTGGTTGTATGTGGTATTATCAAAATAATCCAAATAAAAGCGAATCTACTTTTCTTATTATTTCACCGAGGTCTTCTTCTTTTTCGGGGAATTTATTTTTGTCAACATTTATTACCAGCACCGGGCCCGCTTTATAATTTTCAATCCAGCGGTTATAGAGTTCGTTTAATTTTTTTAAATAATCGAGGCGGATATTTTCTTCATATTCGCGGCCGCGTTTCTGAATCTGGTCAACGAGCGTGGGCACAGATGCTTTAAGATAAATAAGCAGGTCTGGCGGCTGCACCATTGATTGTAAAGTTTTGAAAAAATTAAAATAGTTATCAAAATCACGCTTATTCATAAGCCCCATGTCGTGCAGGTTGGGCGCAAATATGTGTGCATCTTCATAAATAGTGCGGTCTTGTATCACCGTTTCGGTGCCGTTATGAATATCGAGCAACTGGTTTAGCCTGCCATTCAAAAAATATATCTGCAGGTTAAAACTCCAGCGCGGCATATCTTCATAAAAGTCCATCAGGTAAGGGTTGTGATCAACGTCTTCAAACTGCGGGATCCATTTATAATGTTTGCTCAGCAATTCTGTCAGCGTGGTTTTTCCTGCTCCGATATTGCCTGCAACGGCAATATGTTTCGGTTTTTTTTGTTTCGCCATACAACCTGGAATTCCTAAATTTTTTTAGATAATGTGAGATACTGGAAGTACATTTCAAACTTAGAACATTAAAACTGAATTTCAAACATAATTCAGGTTCATTGCATCCCTTATTAATTTTATTGTTTTCATTGCATTTGCCCTTGCCTTTTCACCGCCTTTTTTTATAACGTAGGTAAGATATTCTTTATCGTTTTCAATGGCCTTTGCCTTCTCACGAATGGGCCTTATGAATGCAACCATATCTTCTGCAAGCTGTTTTTTCATATCGCCATACCTTATGGTACAGTTTTCATAATCCTGCTGGTACTTTGAAACAATTTCGGCTTTGCTAACAAGCTGCATCAGCAAAAAAAGGTTTTCAATATAATCAGGCTTGGGGGTGCCGGGCTCAGTGGGGCCGCTGTCTGTTTTCGCCTTCATAATTTTTTTTCGAATGAGTTCATCATCATCAGCAAGGTAAATAGTAGCCATCTGGTTGGCGCTTTTACTCATTTTTCCATCACCATCAAGACCCAGGATCTTTGTAAGCGATGCACCATAAT
>JAEWJV010000515.1 GCA_023386395.1 Bacteroidota bacterium | reverse complement strand
ATTTAATTGGTAATCTTCGGTAAGCAATACTTTGTTTATCGCTATATCATTTATCTCCGCGCTTACTTCATACATGCCATACGTAGGCGGGAAGATGAGTATGTTATCAGCACCGGGATTGCAAAATGCCCTTATCAATAAATCTATAGCTTCATCGCTTCCGTTACCAACAAAAATATTTTCAGCAGGAACATTTTTTATTGCGCTGAGCTTTTGCTTTAGCTTTTTTTGTAATGGATCCGGGTAACGATGAAAATTATTGCCGAGCGCTGAGCCTAAGCTGTTTTCATTTGCATCTAAAAATATCTGCGCATCACCTTCAAACTCTGAACGTGCAGAAGAATAAGGGAATAATTTTTTTACGTAGCTTCTAAGAATATTATCCAAATAAAACTCAGCCATATATTTATTTAAACTGTTATGAATTGTATGTATTTGCTGCTATCGGTCTGACGCTTTTGAAGCGTCTGACCACGTTATTTTTTCAATCTCACCATAACCGCATTCGCATGCGCCTGCAAGCCTTCTGCTTCAGCCAGCGTTGTTACTGCTTTGCTTATATTTTGCAAACCTTGCTTCGTTAATTGCTGAAAGGTTATCTTCTTATAAAAACTATCCAATGAAACACCGCTGTATGCTTTCGCAAAACCATTGGTAGGTAAAGTATGATTGGTGCCGGAAGCATAATCGCCAACGCTTTCCGGCGAATAATTGCCAATAAAAACAGAACCTGCATTGGTAATTTGTTCAGCAATGGTCTCAGCGTTGTTGCAATTGATAATTAAATGTTCCGGCGCATATTCATTCATCAATTCAACGGCTTCATTTAAATCGTTCACTAAAATTGCTTTACTGTTTTGCAATGCGCCGGCAGCAATATCTTTTCTTGGCAAAACACCCAACTGCTCTTTTAAAGCTTCCATTGTTTTTGCGATAACAACTTCTTTATCTGTAACTAAAACCACCTGCGAATCTTTTCCATGTTCGGCCTGCGATAAAAGGTCTGCTGCAATAAAATTTGCATCAGCGGTTTTATCTGCGATTACTGCTACTTCGCTTGGGCCTGCGGGCATATCAATGGCAATGCCTTCTGCATTCACCAGCATTTTAGCGCAGGTTATATATTGATTGCCCGGCCCGAAAATCTTATGTACTTTATTAATTGTTTTTGTACCATAGGCCATTGCAGCAACTGCCTGGGCGCCGCCAATCTTGTAGATTTTAGTAATACCAATTTGCTGTGCCGCATATAAAACGGCAGGATGCACCAAGCCGTTTTTTTGTGGTGGCGTGCACAAAATAATTTCCTGGCAACCGGCAATTGTAGCGGGCACACCAAGCATGATTAATGTAGAAAACAATGGTGCTGTACCACCGGGAATATATAAGCCAACTTTATCAATAGCGACGGATTTTCTCCAGCAAACAATGCCCGGCATGGTTTCAATCTTTTGAACAGGTTGTTTCTGTGCGGCATGAAAAGCGCTTACATTTTTTATGGAAAGCTGTATGGCGGTTTTTAAATCTGCAGGAATATTGTTGGCTGTTTGCCATTCTTCATCATCAATTAAAAAATTATCCAGTTCAATTTTATCAAACTGTTTTGTATAGTCTTTTAATGCTTCATCGCCGCGTTGTTTTACATCATTCAAAATGTTTTGAACAATGTCTTTTACGGTTGTAAAATCCTGCGACGGGCGTTTCAATAATTCATTCCAATCTGCTCTTTTTGGATATTGTATCACCTGCATCATAAAACCATTTTTTCGATTGGTATAATCAAAATGCCTTCAGCGCCATTATCTTTTAAACTTTCAATGATGTTCCAGAAATCATCTTCCTGCACAACAGAATGCAGGGAACTCCATCCGTCAATACCCAATGGTAAAATGGTGGGGCTTTTCATGCCGGGGATAAGGCTGCAGATTATATCCAGCTTATCATTCGGCGCGTTTAATAAAATGTATTTATTCTTCTTTGCTTTTTTTACAGCCTGTATCCTGAATAATAATTTTTTAAGCAATAACTGTTTTTCAGATGAAAGATTTTTGTTGCCGATAAGCGCCGCCTGCGAATTCAATACCACTTCCGTTTCTTTTAAGCCATTGGAAAACAGGGTGCTGCCGCTGCTTACCAGATCGCATATTGCATCTGCCAAACCCACACCGGGTGTGATTTCTACCGATCCGCTTATTTCATGTATCTCTGCATTGATCTTATTCTTATCTAAAAAACTTTGTAATAAAAAAGGATAAGTTGTAGCAATGCGTTTACCATTCAGAAATTGTGCATCAGCATAATTTTCATTGCGCGGAACGGCAACAGATAAACGGCATTTACCAAAGCCAAGTTTCTCAACAATTTCAACATTTTTATTGGTTTCATATACGACGTTCTCGCCAACAATGCCGATATCGGCTACGCCATCCTCCACATACTGCGGAATATCATCGTCCCTCAGAAACAAAATCTGCATGGGAAAATTAATGGCTTCATTCAGCAGTTTGTTCATGCCGTTTTGCAATTCAATACCACATTCTTTCAGAATTTTTACAGAATCATCATACAACCTTCCTGATTTCTGCAGAGCTATCTTCAGTTTTGTTTCCATTGTTTTAAAATAAAAAAGGCCTACGTTTAAGTAAGCCTTTTGTTTGAAATGTTTTATAGTTACATACAATCACTACAGCTTACCATGTGGTGGTAAAATGATGATGATGTGTATGTGTGTTGTAATTCATAATTGAGGCGCAAAAATAATAACTCCGTTTAATTGAACAAGTTTTTTTTGAGCAACTGCAATAAAACAAAAAAAAGCTTCATTTGAATGAAACTTTTTTTGTGGTGTGGGGCGGGATCGAACCGCCGACACAAGGATTTTCAGTCCTGGAAAATATGGTCTAATATGATTTTATCTGGTTTAATATGAATTATAAATCAAGTACTTATAGAAAAATAGATTCATAATAATTCTGAAAAAAACAGGAAATGTTCGACCATTGTTCGACCAAAATTTCGTAAATTGTATTCTAAATCATTCGCGAAATGTCAACTGCATCAATCAAGATCGTCCTGCGGAAGCGTCCTAACAAGGACGGAACCCGCCCCCTGATACTTCAGATAACTAAGAACCGTAAATCATCTATTTTACATACAGGCCAAGATATCAAAGAATCTGATTGGGATGCAAAAAAACAAAAAGTAAAGAAATCCCATCCCAATTCTGCAAGAATAAACAATTATCTGCTTAAAAAGCTTGCCGAGGCTAACGAAAAATCATTAGAGTTGGAAGCTACCCGTGAAATTGTTTCGAGCAGGGCGGTAAAAGAAAATATCCGGCCAGCGGTCGGCACAACTTTCTTCGCCCAGGCAGAAGCATACTTAAGCGACCTAAAAGAAGGCGGAAAATACAATCAATATACTGCGGATAAGCCAAGGGTTAAGCATTTCAGGGAATATCTAAAGGGCAATGATATCACCTTTGCTGATATTAGCGCGGGTTTACTGGAACGCTTTAAGGGTTACCTGAAAGGGTTAGGTGACAAAAGCCAAAGGACAATAATAAACCATCTTGTAGTGATACGTTCTGTTTTTGCCTATGCTGCAAAGAATAAGGTGATTGATAAGAAGCTTTCGCCATTTGGCAAAGATGGCATAAAGATTAAATTTCCCGATTCTATAAAGATCGGGCTAACACCGGAAGAAGTGAAACGAATTGAAGAAGCTGAACTTCCTGCGGGTTCTTTTGAAAACCACGCGCGGAACCTTTGGCTATTTTCTTATTATTTCGCTGGAATGAGGGCAGGGGATGTATTAAGGATTAAATGGAGCGACATTCAGAATGAAAGGCTTTATTATTCAATGGGTAAGAATGATAAGGGAGGCTCGCTAAAAATCCCTGCCAAGGCTATAAAAATTATTGCTGCTTATGAAAATAAAAAAAGAAGTGCTGACGATTTCGTTTTCCCTGATCTGAAAGTGGTTGCTGATACTAATAATAAATTCATTGTTGACCGGACTATTGCCTTTACCACAAGCAGGGTAGATAAATTCTTAAGAAATCATGTTGCACCCGCGGCCGGAATAGAAAAGAAACTTACCATGCATATTGCCCGGCATACTTTCGGGAATATATCCGGCGACAGAATACCTATCCAGATGCTGCAAAAGCTTTACAGGCATTCCAATATTACTACTACGATAGGGTATCAGGCCAATTTTATCTTTAAGGATGCTGACGAGGCATTAGATGCGGTTTTAAATGCATAAGACTTAAAGGTTTTTATACCTGGCATGTAACGTTGCTTTGAAAGCCCATGAAATCAGAGGACTCTTATCCGTTTTAGAAAACCTACCAAACTGCTCGAAATCACTCGCAAAACAACCAATCTTTTTCTTTTCATCAGCAAGGAAAAGAAAATTATAAGACGCATAAAAATTCATTTCTTTAAGAATTTTTATTCCATTTTTAAACCATTATATAACTCAAAAAATCGGAGATTTTTTTCTATATAGGTATTATATAGGTATATATAGGTTTGTCACCCAAACTTCACGTGGATTTCCTACTAAACTTCACGTGAAAATGGACTTAAAACCTACCAGAGTACACGCTGAGTGGTTAGCGAAAACAGCAAACTACCAAAATACACGTATTGTATTTGATGAAACCTACCAAACTTCACGTGCATTTAAGGACTACCGTTAGAAAAATATTAAAAAACCTACTAAACTTCACGTGAACATTCTCCAAGATTAGCTAAACCTACCAAAGTGCACGTGTTGCATTTCATTAAGCCTACTAAACTTCATGTGAATTCAAATAAAGGAGATTTTAGAAACGATAGAGATGGCAGATCAATCCCTTTTAATATCAAATGGAATGACTTGAAATAGTTTGGCAGGTATAGGAGGTGGAGAATTATGCAGATAGAACCCTTTATTCTTATCTTCTGTAAGGGAAGCCAGAGGATATTGCATTCTGGCAAGCTCAAGGGTCTTTCTGAAAGTCTGCTTGAATTTCCACATTTCGTTATAGCCATTGCCAAACTGCTCTTTTAAGTTTTGCCAGGTAACGAATTGAGGCCTGAATTTTTCAATTCTATGTAGTCTTTGCACTAACCATGCATAAATGTCCATTGCCATCGAATTATGGGAAAGAGCGGACAATGCCCTTTCATCAAGGGGTATAGCATGGTTCATAAGACTGTTGAAATAATCATCTGTCAACTGAACCTGGGAAGACCATAAAACACGCTGGCGATTATCTTTTGGAAACCAAAGGTCAAAGGCCTTAACTATCTTTAAATCAACTTGCATGCTTCTGCTTTGTTCTGCATAACCCATGCTAACTATAGAGGAAGAAATTCTTCTGAGCTGTTCTTTAACTTCTTTAATCGTGCGGCCATCAGTATTTAAACCCATTTTTTTGATGAATGCAGTCATGCTTGCTTCAACATCTATTAATTGGCTTTGGTTTTTAACTGCCTGGCTGTTTATATGTGCGAGTATCAATCTTGCCTTTGTGCCGTAAGGCAGACCAATAAATTCAAATTCTCCTGTGTTGGGATTAATTACTTCATTTGCCTGAATCGCAAGTGATACATTCCCCTGTTTGTGTTTCCATATTCTTTCATCAAGTCCTGGATTCCTATAGGGCAAAAAGGTCTGGCAAAGTACAGAGTGCTGGAATATTGCTTCATTAATTGTTGCAGGCCTAGAAAGCATTTCTATGGCAGAATTTCTTGCCCGTGATTCAACCTTTGTAGGAATATATTTTTGATCTGAATCTGTCATGCTATCCTCAAAGAATAGCTTTTCTATATTTTATGTCAATAAGTGATAAAGGTAAGCTTTGAGTTTCCGGAAGGCGGTGTAAAGTTCCTCATTATTCGGTGTTGCTTATATTGCTTGATATATTTTATCTGCGGCAGTACTTCTTTTGTTTTATCGGAATATTAATGTAATAGTGTCGCTTCTTCCTGCTGAAACTCGAATTTCTTTATTTTCTTTTCTTAAGGCTGGTGCGCCTTCAGACCAATACCAAGTTAATTCCAGTCTATAAACACCTGTGGTCAAATCGTATGCACAGGAAGTTTGGTCAGCCGTAACATTTATTGTTTTTATTGGAGTGTTGCTACCAACATTATTGTTATAAATATCTATTTTTACGTTAGGCCCAGGATAAGCAAAGGCAGATTGATTTTTAAAGCAGTAATCACCTTTTTTGGGCTCTTCATTTTTTGTCGGAGTTACATTCGTTTGAGGGTTTGCTATTGGTGACGTTGTGGCTTGTTGTGCTTGTGTTTGAGTTGCTTGTCGAATAACTTTGGCATTTAAATTTTCCAAGGATGGACTTTTTACAAAACTAATTCTATAAGCGCTTAAGGCATCTCCTGTCTTAGTATCTAATAGCTTCATGCTAATTCTGTAATAGCCATTAAAATCTGTTATAGTAGCAAAAATTAAAATATCCGCTGCATCTAATTTTCCCAATTCTTTCGCCATTTTTGAACCATCGTTAGATTGGATTAAATTTTTTTCCTTTAATATTTGATCAAGTTGGGAACGTTCAAGAACTCGGAATTTAGATTGATTGTTTGTCAAATTAGATAGTTCTGAAGAAACCTCCCCACTTAAAAAAGTTCCGAGTTGAGTAATGCTTCCATCAAGATTTATAAAATCTGTTATTGCAACGGTTTTTCGTTGCGATCCCACAATTTTTTGTGCAAGCGAATCAGCGGCAGATGAAATAGTATTGTCAAAATCTTGTGCGTTTACTGTCGTCACACAAGCAATAGCAATTACTAAATAAAAAAAGGAGAATTTATTCATAAGCTTGTTTTAGTATCCTGACCAACGTAAAATCGAGTTTAAGTTTGAAGAGGGCTTAAACTTAAGTCTTAGCCAGTGATTTCAAATCTATTGATTTGTTTTCTGATCTTTTTAATTAATTCCATTTTTCTTTTTTAATCTAAAACTGATATGTAGCTGATTAGAATTGCAACTGTTTAAGTTGCCTTCGTCAGCAACGTTTTCTAGCATGCTCTTGTTGTATGCTGCCATTTTGAATTCAGCCGCGGTAAAAAACTATGATGGTTGACCATTTGATTTATTCTTCTTCATTTATGGATTGGGAGTTATCCATTTTTTCGATTGCCTTTTCGTGCAGAGCAGCACCAGACTTGTAGTAAGTTAAAGCAGCTTGGCGAAAATCAAATTCATCTTTTACCTGATTCAAATGTCCTTCTGGATAATAATTCTTTAGCATATCAGTTTGGCGTATGCGATTGTAACCAAGAGAAACAGCCATTGCAGAAAGAAGATTTGTGCGTTGCAAGTCCCAGATTTGACTTTCGTTTATTTGACCCTTTGTTTGAAGGGAATCATAATGAGTGTGCCAAGCATCAAGAACCAGTTGAACGTCTTCAAACACAATGTCAATCTGATTTAGTGCTCTTACAAAATCGTAGTTTACAGGAGAGCCTCTTAATGAGAATAGTGTTAGGAAAAGACTGCGCTTTGCATTGTCTTTTTGCTGTTCTTCATTTAGCTTCCGCCCTATCTTAACAGCATCAACAGGAGAATAGAGAGAACGGTAAATGAAATAGCCAGTAACGCACAGGATTAAAATATTGACGAAGCCGAATACGATTTCAAATTTGTCTTTAGTAGTCATAAAAATAATGGTTTATGAATTTTGAGAAGTGTCAATTAGGATGGCATATAACTCAAATGTTGTCACAACTTACAAATTTTTTATTTGGCAAATCTGACAGTGGTAAGCAGTATTTGTACAATGAGTCTGATATCAGTTTAGGAATTAGTATTACTTCTTTGTTTTTTTAATCCAATTTGAAAGATTCGCTTCTGTTGTACCGTAACGTTTGGCAATGAATTTTTGGGTTGAGCCATTAAGAAGCAAGGCTTCTATTTCCGGTCTAAACTGGTCAAGCTTACTCTTGCCTTTTCCTTTCGGCCTGCCAAGTTTGATGCCTGCTGCTTTTCTTGCGTTAAGAGCTTCGATTGTTC
>JAEWJV010000506.1 GCA_023386395.1 Bacteroidota bacterium | reverse complement strand
CATTGATCACATCGCCGGAAGCATTTTTAAACAGCAGGATTTTATCAACCCCCGATTGCTGGCGCAAAGCTTCTGTAACCGGGTTTCTGCCAACAATTATATTTTTCTTTGATTGAAACATGCAGGGCGCAAGTTAGCAATGAATATTATGTTTGAGAAGTAACCCGGGCATTAAGTTTTTAAGGGAATAAATAGTATATTTTAAGATCACTTTTATTGTTTGTTCTGAGGATGGAACGAAAGCAGTATTATTTGCTGTAATTTTTCTACGTCGTCTTTATAAGTTTAAAGTTGTCCGGTTAAAGGTTTTGCCTGGCAGCTTTTTTCAAAAAAGCAATGCGATTGGTAATTTCCTGAAACCTGTCTTCTTTCTTAATCAGCAATTGCAGTAAATGCACCTGGTTGCCGGCACGAACAAAATTGTGTTCTTCATATTTACTGCCATAATAAATATCATTATTGAGATAATCTGTAAGAAATCGTAATGCCTGCATATAGATCATAAACTTACCTGCAAAAACAAAATGGTTTAATTCAGCTTCATTTAACTCTTTGCGCATTTCATGCAGGTAGCCTTCAGCAATAGCGGTAAAATAATCTTCCCGCATTTCAAGTTTCGAAAAATCTTTTTCTTCTTCACCAAAAGGAGAAATATAAGTGCGCATCATATCGCCCACATCACTTATAAAATAACCGGGCATTAAAGTATCGAGATCAATTACGCAAATGCCTTTGTTATTATCATCAAACAATACGTTATTGATCTTCGTATCATGGTGGGTAACCCTTGGTTTTAAAGCGCCGGATGTTTTTAATCGCTCATATTCTGTAACAATATGCTGCTGGCCCTTTAAAAAATTTATAAGTGATGAAGACTGTTGAATACGTTCCTGGTTACCGTGCGCAACAGCCTTAAGGAAATCGTTATAGCGAAGCGTGATATTATGAAAATCAGGCAGTGTTATTTTTAACCTGTCAACCGGAAAACCCGCCAGCAGTTTGGTAAGTTCACCAAACATTCTTGCCGCTTCAAAGGCCTGTTCTGCATTTTCTGCTACATTAATAGTATGGGAATTTTTAATGAAGGGATACATTCTGAAACAGCCTTCATTCGTATAAACAAGATCGTTAAATTCTTGCGTTGTTACAGGCGTACAAAAAAAATATGCAGGATGATGAACTGAAAGATAACCGGAAACAGCCTTAATATTCTCTGAAATATATTCAGGGTGCTTAAATACATCCGTGTTTATTTTTTGTAAAATAAAGCTGCCTTTTTCATCTTCAATTTTCCACGTATGGTTAATTAAACCGTCACCAAATGGGTTTATAAAATGAGGTGCATTTAAACCATAGGCCCTTAAAATTTCGTTCATCATAATCTCAGTTTAGGCAGTACGAGAAGCAAATCTTTTCTAAAGTCAAACATATAAAACAATTAATGCAAAATAATGCGCAAACGGTTGCTGTACTTTCATACATGGGGTTATTCCCCTGTTGCATGTATTACAAGATCGCCATTAATAAGAACGTTATGGAAGCTTTCGGATGTAGAAGAATTGTTCATCAGGTTAATTAAAATTTCTGCCGCTGTGCTGCCTTGTTTATAAGGATATTGTTCTGCAGAAGCGAAAGGTGGATCCTGCAAAAAGGATGTAATAGGAATGTTGGCATAACTCACAAACGTTATGTCTTTATTCAACTGGAGGTTTAATTTTTTGGCGTGGCGAATACCATCCAGCGCCACGTAATCATTAATGGCAATAACGGCAGTTGGCCTGGGTTTTAAAGCCAGCATTTTTTCAATAGCAGCCGCAGTGGATTCCGGTGAAAGATCTGTTGATTCCACCAGGCTCATATCTATTTTTATCCTGTTTTTTATCATTACCTGCTTATAAGCTTCGGTGCGTTCTTTGGATGAGATCATTTCTGCAGGACCGTTTAAAATACCAATGCGGCGATGGCCTTTTTTAATTAAAAACTCCAGCATTTGTTTAGTGCCATTCACCATATCAAAAGCCACCTTATGCACATTGGATAACGATGGCACGCGGTCAAAAAATACAACAGGTATATTATATTTTTCCAGCGTTATAAAATGGTCATAGTTTTTTGTTTGCTTGCTTAAGCTTACAATTAAACCATCCACATGCTGGTCTTTCATCGCGGTAATAATTTCTTTCTCCATTTCCACATTGTCGTGCGACTGGCCAATGAAAACATGGTATTTATTTTTTCTTGCCACATCTTCAATACCGCTGATAGCTTTTGAAAAAAACTCTTCAATTAAGCTGGGCAGTACAACGCCAATAGCGAATGTTTTTCTTTGTTTGAAGAAGATGGCAATTTTGTTAGGTTCGTAACCTAATTCATCAGCCAACTGCTGCACCCGCATCTTGGTGCGCAGGCCAATGCTTGGATGATCATGCAAAGCTCTTGATACAGTAGATACAGATATATTAAGCCTTTTAGCGATCTCCTTTATGGTGGGTAACTTATGCTCTTCAGCCATACGCTCAATAATACTTCAAATCTAACAAATTGCTTTACCGCGAAGTAAAACAAATATTAAATGCAGCGCAGGAATTGCTGCCGCCATGAAAATATGCAGTTGACGGTAATGCGACGCAACCGTGCTGCCATTATTTATGCTGCCGGCAACATAAATAAAATTTATACGCAGTATAAAATCAATTATTGTAATGAATGTATTTTTTTATAGCGTGATTGTTTACAATACCAATAAGTAACAGTATAATGAATGCAGCCATAATCGTATAAGGAGATATATAAGCACTTATATAAATATTTTGGGTTGCCAATATTTTCTGTAATATGAACTGCAAGGCGGTAACTATTGCAAGCGTCGCAATAACAGTAATGATATTGGCAGGCAGAAATTGCCTGCGCAGGAAGCGTTGCAGTTGCCGGGGCGATGCGCCGAGCGTTATCAGCAAATAAATTTCTTCCCTGGCTGATGCAATGGCAAGTTGTATAAATAATGTGAGGACTATTAATGCAAATAAAAACATAAGCCCGCCCATAACCCACGAAATGGCAACAACAGTTGTAATAATGCCACGGTATTTTTCAAACCTTGTTTTTTCTGTGTTGGTTGAAAGGTTATGCGTTTTAAGATAGCCTGCCAGTTGCGGGTTTGATGCATCTTTTGTTTGAATGATAACGCGGGATGGTTGCTGGTTTACAGCTTCGCCGAATTTTTTATTGGCCCAATCCATAAAAGGCTGCGGCACAAGCACGGATGAAATCCTATCGCTGAAACCAACCACTTTACCATAATAATTTACTGTGCCTGTTGGCGTTTGTATGTTTATCTGTACAGGCAGGCTGGTAATTAAATCCTGTGAAAGCTGCGGTAAATGCTGGCTTTGCGCAAAACCAAAATTGTACATATCCAAAAACATATTGGGGATGATCATGGGAATGTAATTGCTGTTTTCATTCCATTGCCAAGCCGGTGTGTTTACATCAAGAAATTCATCGGGTACGCTTTCAAAAAAGAAGTCGCTGTAAAAAGGAATTTGTTTACTGATACTTTGCACGCCCACTTTAAAACGGCTGGGTGTAAGCGTGCCTATTCTTTCAACAAAAGGTTGTTGTTTCAAATCGTTTATTTCTGCATCACTTAAGGTTGCTGAACCGAGATTTTTATCGGTAACAGTTTTGTTGATAACAAGAAAATCTGCAATGCTGTCCTGGCTGGTTTTGCTGTATAATAACTGTTGGTAGTTTGCCTGTATTTGCACGGCAGATAATATAAGCAACAAAGCAATAGATAAACCCACAATAGCCATTGCATTGCGGCTGCGCCCACCGGCTGTTTGAATAAGTTTTTTTAAAAGTTGATTAAGCATACTTATAAATTCAGCAACTGCGTATAACTAAAATGTTCATCATCTTCCAGGTCGGTTAATAAAAAACCAGCATTGCGTTTTTTGCATTCAGCATCAATTAATGCGGCAGCTTTAGTAATATTATTCTTATCCAAATGACTGAAAGGCTCATCCATCATAAGCCATTTAAATGGCTGCATCAATGCGCGTATAATAGCAACACGCTGTTGTTCGCCATAACTGCACATTGATGCCTTTTGATGTAAAATATGTGTAATGCCGAGCTGCCCGGCCATTTCATCAATCATATTACTTTCATAGAAAGGCTGCTGAAGCACGCGGTTAAGCTCAATGTTTTCACGCGCTGTAAGATGGGGAAACAAACGCAGGTCCTGGAAGATGATGCTGATATTTTGCTGGCGCAGTAAAGCAAGCTCATCTGCATTTAACGCTGCAAGATTTTTATCATCCAGCAAAACATTGCCCTCATAATCTTTGCGCAACTTATACAGAATGTGCACCAGCGTGGTTTTACCTGTACCGCTTGGCGCTTTAATTTTTATGTATTCAGCATTATTTAATTGCAATTGTTTATTCCACACATCCGAATGCCGTTGCAGCAATTTATCTTTTAAAGGCGTTGGAATAATGTTTTGTAACTGCAGTTGCATGCAACAAATGTGTGCATTAAAATTCAACCGGCATACTAAACTTTATTTAATTTTTTGGTAACCAGCTACTGAACTCCGGTTAAGCACGGTTGCGTCGCAACACTTGTACAGTTGAATTTTTGTGGCGGCTATGGTTTCAAATTCATGGTTACCGCACTTCACACAGTTCATCCCACCTTGAAGTATATCTCGGGCTGCGGAATTCCTGGCGCATCTTCCAGTTGCGTTTGGTGCCGCTGGAGGCAAACTTCAGTATATCATCCCGCATACTAAAGTTGATGTTGTCCATCATGCTCATAAGCATGCGGTTGTTGTTTTGTTCTTTCGGAATAAAAAAATCTCCCTGCACCGAAGTATCCTGTATAATACCGCTTAGAATAACGCCGGCTTTTTTATACAGCTTTCCTTCTTCATAAATGCGGTCAATAATTTTCATGGCGGCTTTTATTAATTCGCTCGTAACGCAGGTGGGGTGCGGCAACATAATGCAATCACTAATCGTTGGCCCATGTGAAAAATGACCATCGCCTGAGCGGGGCATTTTAGGAACAACAAATGCGCTTATCGCAGAAGCTGCGCCGAACTGGCGGCGCAGCTTTTCGGCGGCTCTTGATGTATAGGTAGCAACGGCTTCTTTAATACTTTGTCTGTCTTTTACAGGTGCGCCAAACATGCGCGTGGTAGCAATCATTTTTTTCTGAACCAGTTCTTCATCCATCACAATAAAAGGCTCGCCTTTCAGTTCTTTTATTAAACGTAAACCCACTACGCCGCCCAGGTTTTTCCTGGCCCATTCTTCAGGCATTTGGGTTAAATGATAAGCATCGTAAATGCCGAAGGCTTTCAGTTTATTGGCATATTGTTTTCCCACGCCCCACACATCGCCTACGGGTGTTTTATGCAGCGCTCTGTTTACGTCTTCCATTGTTTTTAAAACCGTAACACAGTTTGTTTGCTCTTTATCAAGTTTGGCAATATGATTGGCAACTTTGCTCAGTGTTTTTGTAGGCGCCACACCAACGGAAACTTTTACGCCGGTCCATTGTTCAACGGTTTCTCTTATTTGCAAAGCTGCAGAATCAAGTTTTTCGAAGGGAACATCATCCATGTTAATAAAGGCTTCATCCACAGAATATACTTCTACATTCTGTTCGCCCATTATTATGCGCAGGGTTTCCATTACCCGCCAGCTCATATCGCCATATAAATTGTAGTTGGATGAAAACGTAGCGATGTTATTTCTTTCAATTATTTCCTTTGCCTTAAAATAAGGGCCGGCCATTTCAACGCCAAAGGCCTTGGCTTCATCGCTGCGGCTCACGATGCAGCCATCATTGTTGCTTAAAACAATAACCGGTTTATCTGCCAGTTCGGGACGAAAAACACGTTCGGCAGAACAATAGAAGCTGTTGCAATCAACAACGGCATACCTTCTATGCCCCCTCATGGAGGAACCGGAAGCGTGTGCGCTTGTAATATTGTTTCCTGATGTTGCATGTTGGTTATATATTCTTAGCGGCTTACTTAACGCCCTTTGAACGGAGCTTAGGCGTCAAATAAATTTGTTTGCTTTACTTCCTCCTTCACGCCTTCAAATGCAAACTTTTCTACCTGCTTATAATATTCACCTTCCTTTCTTTTTAAAAGCAATGCATGACTGGCAATAAACCTGCCGTGAAAACCGGCATGTTCATATTCCAGCCAGCCTTTTTCATATTGCCAGGGCTGTAGCTTCCTGGCGATAGTTAAATGAGGCTCCGTTATGAAATGTGGTTTATTGTCTTTATCCAGCTTCATAAATTTCTGCGCGTTTTGCCGTAATGTTTTTACGGCATTCATTATTTGTACTTTACTCACTATATTCATGTAAATGGTGTGCGATGGAAAACTGCCAAAATCTTTCAGTTCAATTTTAAATGGCGCTATGGTTCGTGCATTATTTCTTAAGTGGTGCCTGATATGTATTTCTGTTGATTGAAATTGCTTAAACCGCATCAATGTTATATGTGGTAAGCCCTTTCTTGCCTGCTCACAACTATAATCTGTTGCAAATTTTTCTTTAATGAATTTGATCTCATCCCACAGTGCTTCATGTGGTTGCAATACCAGCAAATATTCAGCGGGTAAAATATGTTTTTCTGCTCTCGCTTCCGTCTCGCTTAGATATTCCTGTATAATAAATGGATGTTTCATACCTATCCCTAAACGGGAATTTTTACTTTAATAATTGTTTTCTTTATTTCAGTTTTAAAAGGGAAAGGGTTGAATACTACAAAACGAAAAACCTGTGGCAAAAGATTTTTAATGCTTTTTGACAACATATTTGTCACTTTCTTTTGTCTTGATACAAAAGAAAGTAACCAAAGAAAAAATCAAGAAAAAAAGATATTCAGCACTTTTTTTCTTACGCCGTGATTGAGCTGTTATGCTGCTGATTCTTCAGCTATAGTTCCTTGAGGGTTAGGTGCAATTGCATAAAATCTTCTTCAAACTTCTAAACTTTTAGATGCTATTTTCATAACCGCTTTGCCTTAATTCCTGCTAATCTTTAAATCCACTCAAATCCCTGTTCAGGCACATTAATTCAATGCCGTGCCCAACTTAAACACACTCACCTGCCTGCATTTGTCATATTGATTCTGGCGTCTTAATAAAACCAGTTCATCGACCACAAAACGGGCATTGAATGTTTTGCGCGAATAATCCATAATGGCCTTTTCATACACTTGTTGCTGCAGGCTTCTTGCAATCGTCATGTGTGGGTAATTGATGAGTTTGGCATTGGGGAAACCATTATCATTAATGTACTCATTTATTTTTTTTAGCGATGTGGTCAGTTGCTTAAACGGCTCATGATCCTGGATGCGGGCATATACAGTCTTTGATGAAGGAAAACCGCTGAAATTGTTGATCATCACATCAAAGCTTTTGTGATGGCTGATGATCTTATACATCCATTTAATCAGCGTTTCTTCCATGGCTTCCTTAGCCAAAAAATTGGCAATTGTTATATGCGGCGATGTTTTTTTTGCAATGCTCACATTATACTCCAGCGAAAAATTTTCCTTCTCTGCTTTTATCTGGTCAAAAACTTCTTTGCCGGGATGAACCACCAATAAATATTCAAAAAACCTGGGCAACCCAAACTGCAAACCGGATGAAAAAAATACTTGCTGTTCCATATATATACAATTTGTTTTTTTTACTTATTAAAACGCTAAGCTAACCAATTTAGTTTAATTTTACTAAAAAAATTAGTCAATAAATTTATTAGTATATGGAAGCACAACAGGGTTATAGAGCTGCTTATGCCGGCAGCAAAAATTTTTCACAACATGATGTGAAAACGGCTAATGTCAATGGCTTTGCCGCTGCTGCCGATGATTATATGGAACGCGGCATTGATTTAAACGAGCAGCTTATTTTAAATAAACCTGCCACCTTTTTCTTTCGCATGAATGGCGATGCCATGATGGAAGACGGCATTTTTAACGGCGACGTTTTAATTGTTGACCGCAGCATAAGGCCGGCCAGTGGAAAACTGATCGTTGCCGTACTCGACGGTGAGTTGCTGGTGCGAAGAATACAACGTAATCCAACGTATGTGGAACTGCTATGCGCCAATAAGCGCATGAGCAATATCCAGCTTCACAACTTTGATGACCGCAGCCATGTATGGGGCGTGGTAACCTGCGTGATACATGTATTGGAACGAAGCCTGTTTGTCACAAAAAACAAAAGTGAATTCAATCAGAAAGATAAATATGGGAAGGCGCAACGGTTTTATTAGAAGTCCTCACCCTCGTCCCTCTCCATGGAGTGGGATGCCTCTGTTCATCAGCTTTTAATTTATTCAAGCAGTATTCATTGATGAGGTTATAATTATTATGTTACCAGCAGTAGAAAAAATGGCATCGTTCCTTGCGTCGCAACACTTGTACTGTAGAATAAATAGCAGCATTGCCTGAACCGGGATTTAGAGGATTAATGGATTAACCTGATCTTAATTCAATAAAAAATATTATTCTTTAAAGTTTAAGAGGATAAAATAAAAACGCTGTTGCATTAAGCATCAAGGTTCAACAGCTAAAAAATCATCAGTACAAAGCTCAATCACGGCGTGCGAACGGATGTGTTGAAATATCATCCGTTCTTGAACTTTTGGTTCTTTTCTTTCAAGAGAAAAGAGCAATAAAAACGTATGCGCAGCATTAAAAGAAATTTATAAAAAATAAAAATATTCTGAGAATGAAAAACATAACCGATAATCCCAATGAAAAACCACGCCCGAAAGATCATGACGAAACGGCAACCTATCATCATGGCCGCGGCGCACAATTCAATACAAAAAATAAATTTTTAATAAATGAAGTTTCCAAAGAACATGTGGAAGCCATTGATGATTGGGAAGAAAAAACATTGCCCACCGTTTACCTGGAACAGGAAGTAAAAACGATTGTAAACAAAGTGGAAAGCCCGGATGTTGGCATGAGTTACAGTATGAATCCTTATGCCGGCTGCGAACATGGCTGCATATATTGTTATGCCCGCAACGTGCATGAATACTGGGGTTACAGCGCCGGAATGGACTTTGAGCAAAAGATCATTGTGAAGAAAAATGCGCCGCAGTTATTGCGTAAATTTTTACAACATCCAAAATGGGATGCCACGCCCATCATGTTAAGCGGCAATACAGATTGTTACCAGCCTGCGGAACAAAAATATCGTTTAACACGCGGGTTGCTGGAAGTGTGTAACGAGTTCAATCAACCTGTTGGCATCCTCACCAAAAATTCATGGATATTAAAAGATAAAGATGTGCTGGCCGATATGGGCAGAAAAAATATTGTATCGGCCATGGTATCTATAACATCGTTTAATGAAGATTTAAGACGCGTGATGGAACCGCGGACCACAACGGCCAAACAAAAATTAAAAGTGATCAATGAATTAAGTTCTGCCGGTGTGCGCATGGGTATTATGATGGGACCGATGATACCGGGATTGAATGAACATGAAATGCAACGCATCATGAAAGCAGCAAGGGATAATGGCGCAACGTTTACAGCTTATACATTTATACGGTTGAATGGCGCTATTAAGTTTCTGTTTCGCGACTGGCTCTATAAAAACTTCCCGGAACGGGCCGATAAGGTTTGGCATTTAATTGAAAAAAGCCACGATAGCAAAGTGAATGATACGCGCTGGGGTGTGCGCATGCGCGGTGAAGGCCCGATTGCGCAATTGGTGGCACAGCAATACCGCAAGTATGGAAAACTCTATGG
>JAEWJV010000431.1 GCA_023386395.1 Bacteroidota bacterium | reverse complement strand
GCGTTATTTACCACAATGCCGCCGTTCATGCCGGTTTCCAGGCCACATTCAAGTGCCAGTTCGCCGCGGGGCTTAATGCCAGCAGAAATAACCAGCATATCTGTTTTAAGTGAGGCGCCATCAGCGAACTGCATGCCCGTAATGGCATTTTTGCCTGTGATCTTTGTCGTATTGGTATTGGTGTGAATGGTAAGGCCGAGGCCGGTTAAAGTGGTCATCAGCATTTGGGAGCCGGTTTCATCTAACTGGCGGGGCATTAACCGCTGGGCAAATTCTATAACGTGTGTATCTGCAATGCCCAGGTCGAGCAATGCTTTAGCTGCTTCCAGGCCTAACAGCCCGCCGCCTATAACAGCACCTGTTTTGGCTTTTGCGGCATAAGCCTGTATAAGATGGAGGTCTTCGATGGTGCGGTACAGGAAAACACCTTCTTTTTCAACACCTTCAATGCGGGGCACGAAAGCGGAAGAGCCTGTGGCCAGCACCAGGATATCATAGTGTATTACAAAACCTTTGAAGGTATGCACCAGTTTGGCCGTGCGGTTAATGGCTTGTACGGGGTCGCCGAGGTGCAGGTTGATGCCATTTTCTTTATACCATCCGGCAGGCGCCAGGATAAGATCATCAACGGTTTTGCCTTCAAAAAAACTGCTGAGGTGTACACGGTCGTAAGCGGCATATTGTTCTTCCCCAAAAACAGTTATTTCGAGATCGGGAAGCTTCTTGCTTACCAGTTTTTCACAGAATTTGTGGCCAACCATTCCATTACCAATTATAAGTATTCTCATACAGTATAATTTTTATTAATATTTATAATTGGCAAACAATCGTGTTATTTAAATAGTAAAATTGAATCAATTAATCATATTATTATTTAAATAATATTGTGAAAGTAACATGCTTTTCAATATAATTTTTAATTTAGTGCCATAAAATATTATATATTTTTTAAAATAATATTAATATGAGTAAACTTATATTAGTTGGTGCAGGCCCGGGCGATCCTGAACTTATCACTTTAAAAGCCATAAAAATTTTACAGCGGGCCGACGTGATATTGTATGATGCATTGGCTAATAAGGCGCTGCTGGAATATGCAGTAAATGCAGCTGAAAAGATATTTGTGGGCAAGCGATATGGCTGCCATGCCTTAAGCCAGCAGGAGATAAACTTTCTTATTATAGAATATGGTACAAAATACAATAATATAGTACGGCTTAAGGGCGGTGACCCATTTGTATTTGGCCGGGCGCAGGAAGAAATTGACGCTGCTGTTGAAGCAGGTATGGAAGTGGAAATGGTGCCCGGCATATCCAGCGCGCTGGCAGCGCCCGCTTCCGAAATGATACCGCTTACCTGCCGCGGCATAAGTGAAAGTTTTTGGGTGGTTACCGGCACTACGCGCAGCGGTGAATTATCAAACGATATAAAACTTGCAGCGCAGTCAACAGCTACAGTTATTATATTAATGGCGATGAGCAAACTGGAAGCTATAACGGAAATATTTACAGGGTGTGATAAAGGTGAAACCGCTGTTGCCATTATTCAAAATGGCACTACGCCTCAATCAAAAATGGTTACGGGAAAAGTGAAGGATATTTATTTCAGGGCACAACATGCAGGGCTCGAAAACCCGGCTGTAATTATAATTGGAGAAGTAGTGAATTTAAAATCAAAATTATTTTCTGCAATTCCTGGTTTGATAAATATTAGTGAGCCCATGTAAGCAATGTTAGAAACGTAAGAAGACATTACTACAAATTGCTGACATCAGATTACAAGCTTACATGATTAGAAAAATTATCAGGTAAATTTCTAATAACTCATCCGCATGAAAAAACATAAGGGCAATTTTGATGCAGCCAATTCCTTTCTTTATCAAAAATGCCTTAAAGAATGGCGGCCTGCATTAGATGCTAACCGTGAAATTATTCATTATAAAAAAGGAGAAATCTTATTTAAAGAAGGCGATAAAGTTGAAGGTGTTTATTTTATGCTGGAAGGTGTGATAAAAGTGCATAAACATTGGGGCGAAGATAAAGAGCTTATATTACGGTTTGCCCATAATTATGACATCGTTGGCCACCGCGGGCTTTCAACAAATAATATTTCTTATCCCATTACGGCAACTGCTTTAACGAATTGCACCATCTGCTTTTTGAGCCTTGATTTTTTTATCGCAACGCTTAAAGTGAACACACAATTTATGTATGATTTTATGATGTTTATGGCAGATGAATTACAGCTATCAGAACAGCGTATGCGCGACCTGGCACACTTGCCCGTAAAAGGCCGTGCAGCCAAAGCTTTATTAGAGCTTCAGGATAAGTTTGGTGTAAACACTGAAGGTTATATTGCTTTTACTATTTCCCGCCAGGATATTTCAGCATTTATAGGCGCCACTTACGAATCGGTGTATAAATTAATGACAGAGTTTACAGAAACCGGGTTGATTAAAACAGATGGTAAAGATATTGCGATAATTAATGAAGCAGGTTTAAAGGTGCTCACCCGTTAATTTAAGCCAAAGAATTACCTCTTTACAAGTTTGCCATCAACGGCCTGCATCAGTTTTTCTCTTGTATTGCGGCTTAAAGGCAATGTGTGTGTATGAATAATTATTTTGTTGCCAGATATGGAATCTATTTTATGCAGCGCTGCTATATATGATTTATGTATGCGCATAAAAAGATTGGCAGGCAGCCGCTTTTCCATGTTTGAAATCGTAATATAGCTGATCAGCTTTTTGTTATTGAGATGAACGGCAACATAATTCTGCATGGCTTCAACAAACAAAATTTCTTTATAAAATATCCTTTCAACCTGCTGGTTAACTTTTAAAAAAAAATAATCATTTTCACCTGCCACTTGAGAAGCATCTTTCATTTTATCAGCGAGAAAATGTTTTGCCTTGGTAATTGCTTTTAAAAACCGCTGGAACGATATGGGCTTTACGAGATAATCAATCACATCCAAATCATAGCCCTGCAAAGCATATTGCGGATATGCAGTTGTGAATATAACAGCCGGCATGTAGTGCAATGATTTTAAAAAATCTATACCTGATAATCCAGGCATTTCTATGTCGAGTAAAATAAGATCGGCTTCGCCTTTATTAATAAAAGGATATGCCTGCATAGCGTTATCACACACACCAATAAGTTCTAAAAAATCCACTTCTTCAATGTATTCTTTTAGTCCTTTTTGAGCAAAAGGTTCATCATCAACGATTATGCATTTTATCATGGCAGCTGTAATTTTAAATGAACAGCATAAGTTGAGCGCTCATTGTTTATTTGTAATTCATATTTATTTGCATACAACAGTTCCAGCCTTCGTTTTACATTCTTTAAGCCTATACTGTTTTTTGATGTTGCAGGCTCATTGCTTTTTGAATTTACAACATTAAAAAGCAATAAACTGTCTTGCCTGCATAAACAAATTTTTATACTGTTAGGCTTATCTGTATAGCGGGAAACATGCTTGAAAGCGTTTTCAACAAAAGGCATAAGTAATAACGGCGCGATGGAAAAATTGCGTACACTTTCATCAGCTTCAAAACAAATGTGATAATTATTTTGCCTGCGCAAACGCTGCAGATCGATATAGCTTTTTAAATATTCAATTTCTTTTTCAATAGCAACCTGCTCTTCATTGCATTCATACAACTGGTAGCGCAGCAGTTCAGAAAATTTTTGCAGCGATGAACGCGCCGCTACATTATGCTTGTCAATCTGGAAATAAATAGTATTGATGGAATTAAAAAGAAAGTGCGGGTTTATTTGTGCTTTGAGATAACGTAACTCTGTTTCAAGATTTTCCACCTGTATCTTCTGTAATAACAAATGTTGCTTATACCAGTTCTTGCTTAATATCAGGGCCATGGTAAAACACATATAGAAAAAGGCGACGGAAAAATTATAAAAGGTATTGTAAAAGAAATTTTGCTTCTGAACATTACCTGCTATATAACCATGCAACCATGTGTCGTGTAAATTTTTAAACAGGGTAAAAAAGACCAGGCAGCATAAAACGAGCACGCCATATAAAATGTATTTACTCTTTTTAAAAAAGGAAGGAAACAGGTAATAAATATTTGTATAGCAAATAAGTATTAGCAGTGCATTGCGGATAAAAATATTCAGCCAGTAATGCCATGCGCCTGCCTTTTGCAAAACATCTGTGGTTACATAAGCGTAAAATACCGTTGTAACAATCCAGAATATAATATGATCAATCTTATACCTGCTTAAAAGATGCATTCTTAAAATTATAAACAATTTGCAGCATGCCGCCGTCCTTTATTCAAAATGCAGTTTTTGCATGATGAAATGCAATAACGCAATGCAGCATTTTCATGATAAAGTAATACATCAAGATTATGATGCAGTTAATCAAACAAATTATTTCCGGGCATCACCACGCATTTACTTTGATAAACAATTTATTGTTCATCGTAAAATATCTGATCATGAAAAATTTGTTCTTCAAAAAAGCAGCGCTGAAAGCAGCTTTGTTTGCAGCCATCTGCCTCACTGCATTTATGGTACAGGCTAATGC
>JAEWJV010000413.1 GCA_023386395.1 Bacteroidota bacterium | reverse complement strand
AATCTTATTTAAAATTGAATAATAAACCTGGTGCAAGAAATGCATTTTTATTCTGCGCACTTAACAGCAGCGGCAGCAAACAGAAAGAAATTTCCCAGTTTAACTATGGCAAGCTTTCGGTGGAATTAGGTTATACAGATGTTGCTTTAACAGAATTAAGGTCTTTTATTTCCAATTATCCAAATTCTGAATATTCAACCGAAGCAAAGGAACTGTTGGTAAATGTTTTATCCAATACCAACAACTATGCTGAAGCGCTGCATTTGCTGGATGCCATAAATTCTCAAAGCGATATTGTAAAACAGGCTTATCCTAAAATTTTATATGGAAGAGCTGTGGAGTTTATCAATGACCAGCAAATTCAACAGGCAGATAATTTACTGAACAGGATATTCAGTGCGGAATATAACGGTGCCTACATTGGTTATACGAATTTCTGGAAGGGCGAAATTGCTTATCGTGTTAATAATTACGATTCTGCAGTTTACTATTTGCAAGCTTATTTAAGAACCCCGGCTACAAGCGGGGAAGTGAATATAATCAATGCGCATTATACTTTAGGTTATGCTTACCTGCGCCAGCAGGATTATGACAATGCGCTGCAACATTTTGAACAGGTTGCTACAACGGTAAACGGCAACACCTCATCTTTACAATCTGATGCTTATTTGCGTGAAGCGGATTGCTATTTTATGAAGAAACAACTCAGCAGGGCATTGCCTATGTATGAAGCTATTATAAATTATCAATTGCCTTCGGCCGATTATGCGTTGTATCAGAAATCAGTTATTTCAGGTGCAAGCGGCGATTATGCCCAAAAGGTTTCATTGCTGCAGTCCATACAAAACCGTTATCCTTCTTCCACATTAATTGCAGATGCCAACATGGAAGTTGCCAATACTTACCTGGCAAGTGAACAATATGATGCAGCCGTTAAACCATTGAATGTAATCATCAACAATAAAAATGCGGGTGCATTTAAACCGCAGGCTTATCTAAAGTTGGGTGTGAGTTATTTTAATTTAAGAGATAATCAAAATGCATTAAATAATTTCCAAAAGCTCATTTCAACCTATCCTAACTCACCCGAAAGCGATGAAGCAGTTAATTATGTGCGTGACATTTTTGTGAGCATGCAAAAGCCGGATGATTTTGTTGCTTTTATGCAGAGGAGCGGTAAAACAGTAAGTTATTCAGAGCAGGATTCGTTAACGTATTCAATTGCTCAGTCTGCTTATGAAGACCACAATTTTGATAAGGCTTTGCCGGCGCTTACAACTTATCTCACAAAATTTCCCGGCGGTAAATATTCAGTTGAAGCGAATTATATGGCCGCTGATATTTACAACACAAGAAAAGATTTTCCACACGCATTAACCTATTACAATAATGTAGCTGCAAAAGCTCCGAATAATTATGCTGAACAAAGTGTGTTGCAGGCGGCGCGCATAAATTATTTTGAATTGAAAGATTATAAACAGGCGGAACAATATTTTGCACAACTAAAAAATATTGCAACAACGCCTGAGAACACACTGGAAAGTGAACGGGGTTTATTACGTTGTCAATATAAACTGAACGAGTTTGATGCAGCATTAGCCAATGCACAGGATCTGCTGCAGCAAAAAGGCATTGCGCCAGATGATAAGGCAATGGCTAATCTGATCATCGCTAAAAATTATCAGAACAATAACCAGCTTAACGATGCAAGCACAGCCTATAAAACCGTTGTAACTACGGGAAAGAGTGAGTATGCAGCAGAAGCACGTTACCGCATTGCAGAAATTTTATTGCAGCAAGACAAATTAAAAGATGCAGAAAAAGCAGGCTTTGATGTGATAAATAAAGCAGGCAGTTATGATTACTGGATAACAAAAGCCTACATTCTTTTAGGCGATGTTTATTTTAAAGAGAAAGATTATTTTAATGCTGAAGCCACATTGCGCAGCGTTGTTGAAAATGCAGGCGATGCACAATTGAAACAGGAGGCCGGGCAAAAATTAAATACAATAATTGCAGAAAAAGATAAGAACAGCAAAGTAGCACAATAATAAATTTTGAACACACAATATTCAATATACAATAATCTCCATCTGACCGGGCCAGCCGGGCAGGAATGTTCAGTTTTAAACACAATACTGTTATTGATTATTGATTTATAAATGCAAGCATTAAGCATGAAATACATAATAGCATTTTTCATTTTTATTTTTATATCATATACAGGTTTTGCGCAACGCACAAAAAATGCAAAGCAGCAAAAAGCCGCATCTGATACAGCGCTGCCGCCCAGAACAGTAATTGTTACGTCTGAATTTGCACCGGCTTTAAAGCCAACTTCAAAAATAAATTTTAACGGCGCCACGCCTCTTCCCGATTCGGAAAGGCCAAAACTTGATTATAATATTCCTGTACAAAATCTTTCATTTGCCTACAAATCACCTGCATTAAAAGCGCTTGCAGAAAGTATTGATTCAAATGTTCGCTGGAATAATACCAACTTTATAAAGCTTGGTTTTGGTAACTATACAACGCCTTACGCGCAGGCAGGTTTATCGTTAGGTGATGGCGTAAATTCTGTTATTAACCTGAATGGTTTTTATACTTCATCCAACGGCTCTTTGGAATATCAGAATTTTAATAAACTAAGTCTTGAAGGCATTGGTATTTTTACATCGCCCAATAATAAAAATGAATGGAATGCTAACGCTTATTTTAAAGGCACAACACAATATTTATATGGCTTTCAGCCAGACAGCTTAAAATTTGATAAATCTGATTTAAGACAAAGGTTTGCTTCCTTTGGCGCAAAGCTTGGTGTGCGCAATAAAATAAAAAATGATTTCGGAATTGATTATAATCCTTCTGTTGGATTTAATGCATTCGGTGATAATCATAACGGCAAGGAAATGACCTTTATGTACGACGTGCCTGTAACCAAATCTATTACTGATGTTTTCGATTTTAATGTTGGCGTAAACGGAAGCTTCAGCAGGTTTAACGGTGATACAGTAACGATAAAAAATTCCATTTTTAATGTAGAGCCCTCATTGGCTTATAAAACCTCTAACATAAAAATTGTGGCGGGGCTTACGCCTTCCTGGAGCAACAGCACGTTTAACCTGTTGCCTAACTTTACGGCAGATGTAAAACTGAATGAAGAAAAATTTATTTTGCAGGCAGGTTTTATTGGTTACTATAACAGGAATTCCTATCAAACACTTGCAGATTTTAATCCTTTTATACAACAGCCCAACGAATTAATTAATTCTTTAGTGAAAGAATTTTATGGCGGATTTAAAGGCAGCGCCGGAGATCATTTTACTTATAACGCAAGAGTATCCATCTTAAAAATAAATGACCAGCCTTTATTTATAAACGATACGGCCACAGGCAAATCGTTCCAGGTGGTGTATGAACCAAGTATCAACAATATGCGTGTGCATGGTGAAATTGGTTATACATCAGGTGAAAATTTTTCTGCACTTGGTGGTATAACCTTAAACAGGTATGCCGGCCTCGACGTATATGATAAAGCTTTCGGCTTAATACCAA
Organism: Bacteroidota bacterium; assembly: GCA_023386395.1. GTDB lineage: Bacteria > Bacteroidota > Bacteroidia > Chitinophagales > Chitinophagaceae > Parafilimonas. The sequence continues at coordinate 989 of JAEWJV010000413.1, read as the reverse complement.
CAGAAATAAATGCAGCCATACGTTATGTAGCTATTAAAGATCTATTATTGAAAGCTGATGCGTATTTCTGGGATGGCGCAGCATACAGCACAAAATCTATTTCTTCAGGTAAGCTTGATCCTGCATTCGACTTAAACCTTGGCGCTGAATTTTCTTTCTTACCACAATGGAAAGCATGGCTGCAGTTTAATAATGTTTTCAATAATAAATATGAAAGATGGAAACAATATCCTGTCCTTGGGTTTAATATGCTGATTGGAGTTGTATATTCGTTTGGCGATATAAAAAATAAATAAGCCATATTGCAATTAAAATCCTGCCAGGTTTTTTATGGCAAACTCAACCTGGCAACTGAAGATAAATTATAACAGGTTAAATAATGCTGAACGAGGTTACAAAATATCTTATCCTGCACAAACAAATTGCATTGCAGGGTATTGGAAATTTTTCTGTTGAAACAAAACCCGCCCAGCTTGATTTTGCTAACCGCAGCATAACCTCAAAAGAAAATACAATTGAATTTACCAATGATAAGCATGAACCTGAAAACATCTTTTATAATTTCCTTTCTTATGAATTAAAAACAGATGAAGTAACGGCAAAACAATACTTCAATGAATTTATTGCCAGGCTGCGCAACGAACTGACTGAGAAAAAGACTATTTATTTAAAGGGCATTGGCAGGTTAACCAAACAAAATGCGGCATCATTGGCATTTGAGCAGGAAGTGAGGCCTGCTTATTTTCCAGAGCTTACTGCCGAAAAAATTATTCGTAAAAATGCCGGGCATACCGTAAGGGTTGGTGAGGATGAGAGGACATCTGAAGAAATGCATACAGTATTACAACAGGCCCAAACGTTACGAAAAGAAAAGTGGTGGGTAACTGCCGGCGTGCTTGCCTTGATAGGAATTGCTGCTATAATTTTTTATTACGCAGTTTATAGCTGAATTGTTCAATAGTGAATAATTCATCATGCATTCAGCACTA
>JAEWJV010000376.1 GCA_023386395.1 Bacteroidota bacterium | reverse complement strand
AGCTCCACCAAATCCATGACCGGGCATGAGTGCTGGATGGCCGGCGCCAGCGAAATAGTGTACTCCATGCTCATGATGCAAAATAATTTTATAGCACCCAATATCAATTTTGAAAATCCTGATGAAGATTCGGCCAAATTGAATCTTGTAAAAAATACGCTGGAAAAAAATATAAATGTATTTTTGAGCAATTCCTTTGGGTTTGGAGGAACGAATTCATCAATTGTTGTAATAAAACACTGAACCTTAACTGCCATGAATATGAATGGAGAAATAGTAGCGAAGGTTAACAATTTTCTTGCTGAAGAGTTTGAAGTGGAACCGGAGAAAATTGTTGCTGAGGGCAATTTAAAAGAGACACTCGATTTAGATAGCCTCGATTATATAGACCTTGTTGTTGTAATTGAAAACAATTTTCATTTTAAGGTAAAACCGGGCGATTTCCTGCACATTCATACCTTCAGCGATTTTTATGATTATATAATTTCGCGGGTAAATTCAAAACAGCTTGTATAATGCCATCGTGGCAAGGCAAGAGTAAAGGCACCACTTCCGGATACAGCATTTTTGTAGCAGTCATCAAAAAATTTGGCGTAAGGCCTGCTTATGCATTGCTTGCGGTTGTTGCGTTTTATTACTTTCTCTTCTCTTTTAAAACATCCAAAATCATTTACGGTTTTTACCGCAAAAGACTGCATTACGGGCGCTTTTCATCCCTGCTTAAATTATATAGAAACTATTACCGCCTGGGCCAAACACTGATTGATAAAATAGCCATCATGTCGGGCGCAGCCGTAAACTTTACTTTTAATTTTGATGGGGAAGAAAACCTGCGGGAAATTACAGCATTACAGAAAGGCGGGCTTCTGTTAAGCGCTCATATTGGCAACTGGGAAATTGCCGGTTATTTATTAAAACGGTTGAACACCCGTATTAATATTGTAATGTTTGATGGTGAACATCAGAAAATAAAAGAATATCTCAAAAGCGTTACCGGCGAAACAACGGCTAAGATCATTCTTATAAAAAACGACCTCTCCCACATTTTTGAAATAAATGAAGCGTTGAAAAATAATGAGCTGGTTTGCATGCATGCCGATCGTTTTGTGGAAGGCAATAAAACTATTGAAGCTGATTTCCTGGGCAGCCCTGCAAAATTTCCGCTTGGCCCTTTTTTATTAGCGGCAAAATTTAAAGTGCCGGTAGCCTTTGTATTCGCATTAAAAGAAACCATGTTCCATTATCATTTTTTTTCAACGGAAGCCAAAGATTATGGAGCATATGAAAAGGAAGAAGCTATTGCCCAAATGCTGAAAGGTTTTGCTAACGCAATGGAAGAAAAAGTAAAAACTTATCCGGAGCAATGGTTTAATTATTATGATTTCTGGAAGATGTAATGAGATAGTTATACATGCTCCGCGTTTAGCAAATGCATAAGAGCAGCAACGCCTTCCGTTGCAGGTTTTTCAATCGCAGTAAGATTATATAACGAAGCATAAGGAATAGTTTTATCAACAATAAATTTAGGTATAGCACGTGGTGCACAATTAATTAAACCAGCCGCTGGATAAACCACCAGCGAAGTGCCTATCACCACAAAAATATCTGCCGTAGCGGCTATTTCAGCGGCGCGTTCAATCATAGGCACCGGCTCTTCAAACCAAACAATATGCGGACGCAACTGTGCACCATCTTCTGCTACATCACCCAATAAAATATCTTTTCTAATTTCATAAATCAATCCTTCATTCAGTTCGCTTCGCATTTTAAAAATCTCGCCGTGCAGGTGCAAAACATTTGTGCTGCCCGCACGTTCATGCAGGTCATCAATGTTTTGTGTTATGATATGTACATTAAAATTCTTTTCAAGTTCTGCTAAACCAAAATGTGCAGCATTTGGCTCAGCCTTTAAAACATCGCGGCGGCGCATATTATAAAAATCAAGCACCAGTTGTTTATTCTTTTTCCAGGCACGTGGCGTGGCCACTTCTTCAATATTATAACCGTTCCATAAACCATCGCTGTCGCGAAATGTTTTCAAGCCACTCTCAGCGCTGATGCCGGCGCCGGTAAGTACTACAAGATTTTTCTTCATAACAATCAATCAAAGTTAAACAATCGCTTTGCCTAATGCTCCTGGCGATTTTAGGTTGTGCATTGGTAAATGGAAAGAATAGTTAGTTAATAAACAGCTTTTATTATTTTTAACGCAACTATATTATAACGATGAGACCATTGAAAAAAATCAAACTTGTACGAATGAAAAAATATTTGCTGCCCCTGCTGCTGGTTTGCTTTGCAACACAGTTCTCTTTTTCCCAGGACAAAAAAATATTCAATGAAACACCTGCACAAAAAGCCGAACGTGTGAAATGGTGGACAGACGCACGTTTCGGCATGTTCATACATTGGGGATTGTATGCTTTGCCTGCACGCCATGAATGGGTGAAAAGCCATGAGAAGATTGCCGATGCGGCTTATCAAAAATATTTTGACAATTTTAATCCCGATGAATTCGATCCAAAAAAATGGGCGAAGGAAGCAAAAGCTGCAGGCATGAAATATGCCGTGCTTACCACAAAACATCACGAAGGGTTTTGCCTTTTCGATTCAAAATATACTGATTATAAAGCAATGAACACAAAGGCGCACCGCGACCTCGTAAAAGAATTTGTGGATGCTTTTCGCGCAGAGGGAATTAAAATAGGCTTTTATTATTCTTTGCTGGATTGGCATCATCCCGATTATACGATAGATGATGTGCATCCGCAACGCCCGCCGGATAGTTTAAAAGGGCAGCAAAAAGATGACGCTTACGCCAAATTGAATAAAGGCCGCGACATGAATAAATACAGGCAGTACCTGAAAGACCAGATTACAGAACTGCTAACCAATTACGGCAAAATAGATATTCTCTGGCTCGACTGGACATGGGGCCGCGATGATAAATACGGCAAACATTCTGAAGACTGGGATGCCGTGAATTTAATAAAGCTGGTAAGAAAATTACAGCCCGGCATTATTGTGAACAATCGCCTCGGGCTTGAAAATGACGGCTATGCTGATGGCGGTGATTTTGTAACTCCTGAACAGGTAAAGCCAAAGGAATTACTACAATACAAAGGAAAATATTGGGAAACCTGCCAGACATTTTCCGGCTCCTGGGGATATTACCGTGATGAAAATACCTGGAAAGATCAGAAACAATTACTTGACCTTCTGATCACATCCACAGCTAATGGCGGCAACCTTATTTTAAATGTAGGCCCAACGGCAAGAGGCGAATTTGATTACCGTGCCACAAGGGCTTTAGATAGTTTGGCTTATTGGATGCATGAAAATAGCCAGGCCATTTATAACTGCACTTATCCGCCGGATCAGTATAACCTGGCTGATTCTACTGAGAGGCTCACTTATAATCCCGCAACAAAGAAATTATACCTGCATTTTTTGAATTATCCAACAGGTGGTAAATATGTGCTTCCCAACTACAATGGCAAAATCACGTATGCGCAGTTTTTGAATGATGATTCTGAAGTGCCGTTTACGGTATCGGATAGTGGTACAGATTTAATATTAAAGCTTCCGGAAACAAAGCCGCCTTACGAAGTGCCTGTTGTGGAATTGATATTAAAATAAGCTTTGCTTTTTCTCATTTATTTTTGACGGGATGAAACGCCCATGTAAAAATTTTGCATAACATATTGGGCGTTATGACAGGTTATAAAAATATAAAGCATACGATGAAAACAGATATACTAGCATTTGGCGTACATCCCGATGATGTGGAATTAGGTTGCTCCGGCACATTGATAACAGCCGCGGCGCAGGGCAAGAAGGTAGCAGTGATTGATCTTACCCGTGGTGAATTAGGTACCCGCGGCACTGCCGAAACCCGTCATGTTGAAGCTGCTAAAGCCGCTGAAGTAATGGGCATCCATGCAAGGGAAAACCTGGCAATGGCCGATGGCTTTTTTCAGAAAGATGAAGCCAATACCAGGAAAGTAATTGTTGCTATAAGAAAATATAAACCTGAGATTGTTTTATGCAACGCGCCGGAAGACAGGCACCCCGATCATGGACGGAGTTCGGAACTGGTGGCTGATGCGGCTTTCCTCTCCGGCCTGCGGAAAATTAAAACGGAATATGAAGGCAAAGAGCAGGAACACTGGCGGCCATCGTACGTTTTTCATTACATCCAGGACCGTTATTTAAAACCCGATTTTTTGTTTGACATTTCTGATGCTTATGAACAAAAAATAAAAGCCGTGTTATGTTACACCACGCAGTTTAATACAACTGATGCCAGCGAACCTGCAACCTATATTTCCAACCCTGATTTTTTAGATGTTATAAAAGCCCGGGCGCTGATGTTTGGTAAACGCATAGGCGTAAAATATGCCGAAGGATATTTAACCACAAAGATGATAGGCGTAAAAAGTTTTGATGCATTTATACAGCAGGTAACATAATTGCCATGGGTTTAAATGGCTTTAAAATACTGCATCACTTTTTTTGCGCAAACGTTTGAAATGCATATCTACATTATTGTGCGTTAAATTTGGTAATACTCAACGATGCCTGCAAAGCTTGATTGATACATCTTATTCTCAAACCAAATGCATAAAAAAAATTTGTTCAAGGCCGTTTATCTGATTATTGCCATTCTTATTTCGAGCTCAGCAGCAGCGCAGCAAAAGCATATATTTAGCCTTGGCAAAAACGATTTCCTGCTCGATGGTAAACCGCTGCAAATCATAAGCGGTGAAATGCACCCGGCGCGTATTCCATATGAATACTGGCGCCAGCGCATACAAATGGCCAAAGCCATGGGCTGCAATACTATTGCCGCTTACATTTTCTGGAATTACCAGCAACAGCCTGATGGCAGTTTCGATTTTAAAACCGGTAACCACAATATTGCAGCATTTATAAAAATATGCCAGGAAGAAGGCATGTGGGTGTTGCTTCGCCCAGGCCCCTATGTTTGTGCTGAATGGGATTTTGGCGGCCTGCCAACATCTCTTTTGAAAATACCCGATATAAAAGTCCGCTGCCTCGATCCGCGCTATATGGAAGCCGTAACAAAATATGTAAAGGCATTGGCCGGAGAAGTAAAATCCTTGCAATGCACCAGCGGTGGCCCCATTCTAATGGTGCAGGTAGAAAATGAATACGGCAGTTACGGCAACGATAAGGCATATCTTGAAGCGTTAAGAAAATTATGGATAGATAACGGTATTAATGTTCCATTCTATACATCCGATGGGCCAACGCCTTACATGCTGGAAGCGGGTAATATTTTAGGCGCAGCCATTGGCCTCGACAGCGGCGGCAGCGATGCTGATTTTAATGAAGCCAAAAAACATAATCCTGATGTGCCGGCATTCAGCAGTGAAACCTATCCCGGCTGGCTTACACACTGGAAGGAAAAATGGGCCCGCGTGGATTCTGCTTCTATCGTAAAAGAAGTGAAATGGCTGCTTGATAATAAAAAATCTTTCAATTTATATGTGATACATGGCGGCACCAATTTTGGTTTTACCGCCGGCGCTAATGCCTTCAGCCCAACGGCTTACCAGCCTGATATTACAAGTTATGATTATGATGCGCCGATAAACGAGCAGGGCCAGGCAACGCCAAAATATTATGGGTTGCGCAAACTCATCAGCGAATATGTAAGCTATAAAATTCCGCCGGTGCCGGCAGCCATTCCTGCTATTGAAATACCGGCGATAAAGATGGAAAAGTTTGCCAGCCTCTGGAATATGCTGCCATCGCCCATACAATCGCCGCAACCCAAACCTTTTGAAGATTTTGATCAGAACCAGGGTTGCATGTTGTACCGCACCACATTAATAGGCCATAAAAGCGGTATGCTTACCCTTACAGAACCGCATGATTATGCATTGATATTTTTAGATGGAAAATTTATTGATACCATCTTTCGCGATGGCGGCAAGTGGAGCGTAAAACTTCCGAAAACAGGTAGTGAAAATCCTGTGCTTGATATATTAATGGAAGGCATGGGCCACATCAATTTTGCGCAATACATGATAGACCGCAAAGGCATTACCGACCGCGTTACTTTAAACGGAATGACGCTGATGAACTGGCAGATATATCCTTTGCCTTTGGATGATAAATTCATTGCATCCGTTAAACAAACATCTTTTGATGGCCCGGCAAAAGGCTTGTTCTTCAAAGGCAAATTCAATTTAAGCACAACCGGCGATACGTATTTTGATATGAGCCATTACACAAAGGGTAATGTATATGTAAATGGCCATAATTTAGGGAGATATTGGAACGTTGGCCCGCAGCACAGTTTATATTGCCCCGCCTCGTGGCTGAAGAAAGGGGAGAATGAAATTATGGTGTTTGATTTATTGCAGGAAGAATCGGCGGATGTGAGCGGGATAAAGACGTTGAATTAGGAAACGCGGTCAGACGCTTCAAAAGCGTCAGACCGGTAGCAGGTAAAGTAAAACCACGGTATACACCCGGTAACATAACAATCATTTCATGCTATAAAAATTTACAAATGGAAAGAAGAAAATTTATTCAAAACACGGCTATGTCTACAGCAGCTTTTGCCATGGCTTCCAAAACTTCGTTTGCCGCACCGGCAGATGGTAAAGTAAAGATTGGATTAATCGGCACGGGCCTACGCGGGGAAAGCCATTTATCGCTGTTGCTGAGAAGGGATGATGTGGATGTGGTGGCCATGTGCGACATAGATGCCAAAATGCTCGACCGGGCAAAAAACATTGTAACCAAAAACGGTAAGAAAATGCCTGAGGTATTTACAGGCAATGTATATGCATGGAAAGATATGCTTTCTAAAACCCAGCTTGACGGTGTGATAATTGCCACGCCCTGGGAATGGCATAACCCTATGATGCTGGGCGCTATGGATGCCGGCATAAAATACATAGGCTGCGAAGTGGTTATGGGCATTACGCTGGAAGATCACTGGAACCTGGTGCGGGCCGCCGAAAAGCATAATGCGCATGTAATGATGCTGGAAAATGTTTGTTACCGCCGCGATGTGATGGCGGTTTTAAACATGGTGCGCCAGAATATGTTTGGCGAGCTTATTCATTTACAGGGTGGTTACCAGCACGACCTGCGCGGCGTGAAACTGAACAATGCAGACGGCGGCGTGGGCGCCGAATTTGGTGAAAAAGGTTTCAGCGAAGCCAAATGGAGAACGAACCATTCTGTTTTCCGCAACGGCGACATGTATCCCACGCATGGCATCGGGCCCATCGCCAATTACATCAATATTAATCGTGGCAACCGTTTTCTTTCTCTATGTTCTTATGCCACTAAAACCCGGGGACTGCATAATTACATTGTAAAAGTGGGTGGCGAAAATCATCCTAATGC
>JAEWJV010000368.1 GCA_023386395.1 Bacteroidota bacterium | reverse complement strand
CCTTTATTCAATACGTCAAACGATGCGGCAAAATGGAAAACGGCTGCTGATGCCGCAAAAGCCGTAATGGATTTTACAGAAGCCGGTTACGGATTATTTGATAATTACCGTGAATTATTCCTTCCGCAAAATGAGAATAATGAAGAGGTGATTTTCGACGTGCAATATATTTTCCCTGGCCTTGGTACTTCTTTTGACCTGATTGGCAAACAGTATAATACCAATGCTCCTTTACTTGACCTGGCACAGGCTTACCAGATGAATAATGGCCTGCCAATCACTGATACTGCTTCGGGTTATGATCCTGCCAAACCTTATGCCAACAGGGATTCGCGCCTGTATGGAACTATCTTTTTCCCGGGTGATACATTAATGGAAGTTCCTGTTACAGACGAGCGTTTTGCCGTAACCGGTTTTGGTATGAAAAAATATACTATTTATGATAAAGGCCCGGCTCCTGAAGGCCAATCGGATTTAAAATCCGGCCAGTCAGAAACCAATTATATCGTGCTGCGATATGCCGATATTTTATTAATGTATGCTGAAGCGCAGAACGAAGCTATGGGCCCCGATGCATCTGTGTATGCAGCAATTAATGCGGTGAGAGAACGCGCCGGTATGCCTGGTATTGCCGAAACATATACGCAATCAGAACTGAGAGAAATCATAAGATATGAACGAAGGATTGAATTAGCAGGTGAAGGATTATATTATAATGATATACGCCGCTGGAAAACGGCACAATCAGTTTTAAACGCTCCCATCAAAACGTATGACGGAAGCCAGATAGAAATAAGAACATTTGATGCCGCACGGGATTATTTCTGGCCTGTTCCATTAACACAAACCGATCTTAACCCGGCGCTGGAGCAAAACCCCGGTTATTAAATGTGTTTGTATATTTCCGTTTTATTACCATATAGATTGTAAGCGTATGAAATTCGGCCAGTTGCTTCAACCACATCCGGGAATGCTGATTTGGTCTTTAGCTCAGCTCATAATAATTGCATTGATTGTGTTTTTTATCATCAGGTATTTTGTACGTGCAAAAAAATGAGCTAAACAAAAGAAGCTGTAAAAATGGTAAACTCAATTGATTAAAATCAGATCAATATCTATACATCATGAATACAAGAAGAAACTTTATCAAGAATGCAATTATGCTGTCCAGTGCAGCAGGCCTTTCCGGCAAACTGCATGCTTCTATTACACGTGCCGTTGCTATAGACCCGCAACCGGGCAGCAGTTTCCTCGATGCGGAACATGTAGTAATACTAATGCAGGAAAACCGTTCTTTCGATCATTGCTTTGGCATGCTGCGGGGCGTTAGGGGGTTTAATGATCCGAGGGCTATAACGTTACCGGATAAAAACCTGGTGTGGCTGCAAACCAATAAAGCAGGCGAAACCTATTCGCCATTCCGTTTTGATATTCGCGATACAAAAATAACCTGGATGGGCTCGGTGCCGCATTCGCGTTCCAGCCAGGTAGATGCTGATAACCGCGGAAAGTATGACAAATGGCTGGATGCAAAAAGGTCGGGCAATCAAAAATATGCGGATATGCCGCTTACACTGGGGCATTACACCCGTGAAGACCTTCCTTTTAATTATGCAATGGCTGACGCTTTCACAGATTGCGACCAGCATTTTGCGTCGGCCATGACAAGCACCTGGCCTAACCGCCTGTTTCTTTGGGGGGGCACTATACGCGAAGAGAAAAATGATAGCTCAAAGGCTTATATAAGAAATGAAATACCTTATGGAGAAGCACGCTGGAAAACCTTCCCTGAAAGGCTGGAAGAAAATGGAATAGACTGGAAAGTATATCAGAACGATATTACGGCCGGCGGTGGTTTTACCGGCGATGAGCGCGCATGGCTGTCTAATTTCGGCTGTAACCCACTGGAGTTTTTATCGCAGTATAATGTGCGGTTCTACCCGCGTTATATACAAACCTTGCAAAATCAGCTTGAAACGCTTCCAAAAGAAATAACGGAATTGGAAAGCAAGCTTTCGGCAGCATCTTCAACTGATAAAAATTATGATAAGCTGCAAAAGGATATTACGAAAAAGAAAGAAGTATTAAGCAGTGCAAAAGAGCAATTGCAAAAATGGAGCGCTGAAAATTTTGAAAAGCTTTCCCAATACCAAAAAAATATTTACAACAAGGCATTTATCACGAACGCTGCTGATCCTGAATATCATGAGCTTACCACATTAAAGTATGATGATAACGGCGTTGAGCGTGAGTTGCCCGTTCCTAAAGGCGATGTGCTTTACCAGCTCAGGCAGGATGTGGATACCGGGAAACTGCCCACGGTTTCATGGCTGGTACCTTCACAGAACATTTCCGATCATCCGAGTGCACCCTGGTATGGCGCCTGGCTGGTTTCAGAGGTGCTGGATATACTTACCAAAAATCCTGATGTATGGAAGAAAACCGTTTTCATTCTTACTTACGATGAAAACGATGGTTATTTTGACCATGTTCCGCCTTTTATTGCGCCTGATCATAAAGACCCTTTAACCGGCAAATGTTCGCCGGGTATTAATAATACCGGCGAAGAACATATACGGCTCGAAAATGAACTGCGTGATGGTATTCCTAAAAAAGAAGCCCGTGGTGGTCCGGTTGGCCTGGGATTCAGGGTGCCGATGATTATTGCCTCACCGTGGAGCCGTGGCGGAAAAGTTTGTTCGCAGGTATTCGATCACACATCTTCCCTGCAATTCCTGGAAGAATTCTTAAACAAGAAATTTAAAAAGAATATAAAGGAGACCAACATCAGCGAATGGCGCCGCGCTATTTGCGGAAACCTTACATCGGCCTTCACTGTTTTTGATGAAAAGGAACAGGAAAGGTTGCCTTTTTTAAAAAGAGATCCCTTTGTTGAAACAATCTATAATGCAAAGTTTAAAGAGGAGCCATCGAATTTTAAAAAATTAACCAACACAGAAATACAGCAAATTAACCGCAATCCTTCATCTTCCTCCTTAATGTCGCAGCAGGAGCCCGGAACAAAACCGGCAACCCCGCTGCCTTACCAGTTGTATGCAAACGGCATTTTAAGTAAGGATAAAAAAAGTTTTGAAATAAAAATGGAGGCGAAGAAAGAAGTGTTTGGTGAAAAAACTGCCGGCTCCCCGTTCAACGTATATGCACCCGGAGAATATATTTCGCTTGAAGGAGAGAAGAATAACCAGCAGGTTTTTGAGTCGGTGCGTACCTGGCATTTTGCGGTAAACGCAGGTGAATCGCTTTCAGAAAAATGGCCGCTGGATAATTTTAAAGACAATGAATATCATCTTCGTTTATACGGCCCTAACGGTTTCTTCCGTGAATTTACGGGCAATGCACAGGACCCCGATATTCATGTGGATTGTGCATATGAAACCGATCCATCCAATAAAAACCAGCTTACCGGGAATGTGGTTATAAACATTATTAATCTTAGTAAAATCAACGCTTATGATATTGAGATTAAAGACAATGCTTATAAAGCAGCGACTGTTTCCAAAAAGATCGGGCCATCTAAAACAGAAGTAGTGATACTGGATTTATCGAAGAGTTTTAGCTGGTATGATTTTTCTGTGGGCGTAGCAAATAAGCAGGGTTTTGTAAAGCGGTTTGCAGGCCGGGTTGAAACCGGTAAAGAAACTTCTTCCGATCCTTTTATGGGTCGTGAAGTGAAAGCCTGATTAAACATTAAAATAATGATGTTATGAGCAAAAAGCTTGTTTGTATTTTTCTTTTTTGCTGGTGCTTCACCAGTCATATTTTTTCACAGCAAAAACAATGGGACAGCACATACAGGCCCGGCAATTATACCTTGATGGAAGGCTTGTTCAGGAGCTATCCTGATTCAGAAAAGGATATTGTTTTTCTCGGCAACAGCATTACAGATCATGTGGATTGGGAAGAATTACTGGGCATGCCCAATGCCCGCAACCGCGGTATTTCGGGTGATATAACTTTTGGCGTATTAGAAAGGCTGGATGAAGTGATTGAGGGCCATCCTGAAAAAGTTTTTATACTGATCGGCATTAATGATATTTCCCGCAACATCCCGGATAGTGTGATATTAAATAATGACAGGAAAATTATACAGCGCATTAAAGCGGGGTCGCCGTCTACAAAAATCTATTTTCAAACCTTAATGCCGGTAAACAATACATTCACGCAGTTTAAAAATCATTACAATAAAGATGAACATATACAAGCTGTGAATGAAGGGTTGAAAAAAATTGCTGCCGGAGAAAAGATTACGTTAATTGACCTGCACCCGCATTTTTTGGATAGTGAAGGAAGACTTGATAGAGCTTACACCACCGATGGCCTGCATCCGAATGCGAAAGGCTACGAAGTTTGGAAAAAGATATTACTGCCTTACCTGTAATAACTGTTTCAGGTAAAAAAGTATCACCATCAATTACCGGTCTGATACTTCAGGTAGAAAATGGTTACGCGCTTCTGATGTCTGACCATTATTCATAATTAATCTTAACCAGCTATGGCGTATGCATTCTTATTCCAAAATCATAGCAGTTGTTTAATAAAAATGCCATTGTTATTAAAAGCAATGGCATTTTTATATCATTATTTCAAAGAAAATCTATACGACAAAATCCGTCCACTTTTTATCGCTTTGCGATGAGGCCACAACCGTATCAATAAATGCCATGCCTCTTACGCCTTCTTCCACTCTTGGATAATCGAGCATTGCACCGGTTGGCGTTTCTCCATTCATCTTTGCCATTAAACTTAGAGCAAAATTGCGGTAGATGTTGCCAAACGCTTCAAGGTAACCTTCGGGATGACCGCCCGGTGTGCGTGTATTATGTTTGGCAATATCTGTAAGATAACCTTGCCCTGCACGGTATATTTCAGCCGGTTTATCAAGCCATTTTACAATTAAAGTATTAGGTTCCATCTGCGCCCATTCTATACCGCCTTCTTCACCATAAATACGAATCTTTAATGCATTCTCTTCACCGGCTGCAATTTGGCTGGCCACCAAACAGCCTGCAGCGCCGTTATCAAATTTTAATAAAACATTGCCATCGTCATCAAGCGCCCGGCCTTTTACCATAATATTAAGATCGGCGCAAACTTTTGTAATCTTCAATCCTGAAATATATTCAGCCAAATGTGCTGCATGCGTGCCTATATCGCCCATAGCGCCTGCCTTACCGCTCCGTTTCGGGTCAGTTCTCCATGCGGCCTGTGCATTGCCTTCGCGTTCACTTAATTTGCTTAGCCAGCCCTGTGGATATTCCACCATAATCTTTCTTACTTTTCCAAACATGCCCTTCTTAAACATTTCCTTTGCCTGCTTTACCATAGGATAACCCGAATACGTATGCGTTAAGCAAAGTGATAAACCTGTTTCTTCAACTTTCTTTTGCAGTTGCTTTGCTTCATCCAGTGTAAACGTCATAGGCTTTTCAACCACTACATTAAAACCATGTTCCAGCGCTTTAATAGCAGGATCAAAATGTAAAAAGTTGGGCGTAACGATCGAGACAAAATCAATGCGTTTATCTTCCGGTAACCGGCTTTCTTTTTCAAACAATTCATCATAACTTTTATATATCCTGTCTTCGGGCAGAAACAGCATTTCCCCTGATTCCTTCGCTACTTTTGCATCGTGGCTTAAAGCGCCGCAACTCAGTTCAATCAATCCATCCATATTTAAAGCAATGCGGTGTATGGCGCCAATAAAAGCGTCTTTACCACCGCCAATCATGCCCATTCTTATTTTACGATGTGCCATTACAATAAAAATTTTTAGGTAAGAAAATAAATATATGTTTTACAAGTTGTATGCAAGCCATGCAAAATAACAGGTTGTGAAAATATTTACAGAATTCGACAAAAAAAATTTCGTTTTTTATTTTGAAAAGCAATTATTGTTACATTTAGCGCGCCGATTGTATTTGATAGATAAGAAAATTCAACTACTTAAAATCTTCTAACGAGTTATGTCAACAATTAAGCGTAATCAATTGTTTGTAGCGAGCTGCCTTGCCTTATTAGTTACCTCGCTTTCATTTGGCATTCGTGCCGGCCTTTTAAATACCTGGGCGCATGAATTTGCGTTAACGCAGGAAGAAATTGGTATAATAACGGGTACAGCCTTTTGGGGATTTCCACTGGCCATTGTTATTGGCGGAATAGTGGTTGATATTATTGGCATGAAGAAATTGCTGATTGCCGCATTTATATTCCATGCATTGGGAATTTTTCTTACAATAATTGCTTCCGGCTTCTGGCCTCTGTTTATTTCAACTTTATTAATTGGTATTGGTAATGGAACGGTAGAAGCCGCTTGTAACCCGCTGGTGGCAAGCTTGTATCCCAATAATAAAACAACAAGGCTTAATTATTTTCATTTGTGGTTTCCCGGCGGTATTGTTATCGGTACATTGATCGTAAGTTTCTTTGGTCAATATGTTGCTGATTCAATTTATTTATCCAACTGGAGAACGCTGGTTGGCATTATGTTTATACCCACCGTCTTATATGGTATTATGTTTTTCAGGCTAAGCTTTCCCGTTACAGAGCGTGTGGCAAGTGGCATCAGCACAAGCCAAATGTATAAATCACTGCTTAAACCATTGTTTTTGGTGATGATGGTGTTAATGCTTGGCACCGCCATCACGGAATTATTTACCGGGCAATGGATTGATGTGTTATTGAAAAACGTTACTGATAATGCTATATTATTGTTAACGATAGAAACAGGCGTAATGGTACTCGGCCGCGGCCTGGCAGAACCTGTTGTGCACAGATTATCTCCGCAGGGCGTTTTATTAATGTCATCCATCCTTGCAGCAATAGGCTTGTATTTGTTAGGCCACTCAACAGGTAATATGCTTTTTGTAGGTGCTATTGTTTTTGGTATGGGTGTTTGTTATTTCTGGCCAACTATGATTGGCTTTGTTGCCGAAAACATGCCCGAAACCGGTGCGGTAGGCCTAAATTTTATAGGCGGTGCAGGCATGTTCGC
>JAEWJV010000534.1 GCA_023386395.1 Bacteroidota bacterium | reverse complement strand
CAATAATAGCGGCTGCAAGCTCACCACCGCTTAAAACAAAATTGCCAACAGAAATTTCTTTGGTGATATAATTATCGCGTATACGCTGGTCAATGCCTTTATAGTGCCCACAGATAATGAGCAGGTTTTCTTTCAGCGAAAGCTGGTTGGCCATTTTTTGATTAAATATTTCCGCATCCGGGGTCATGTAAATAATCTCATCATAAACCGTTTCGAGCTTCAGTTCATCAATTGCATTCGCTAAAGGCTCACACATCATTACCATGCCTGCGCCACCGCCGTATTGATAGTCATCCACCTGGCCATAATCATTCACCGCCCATTTGCGTAAATTGAATAACCGCACGGTAAGCAGGTTTTTTTCCTGCGCCCTTTTCATGATGCTGTGATTTAACGGACTTTCCAGCAATTCAGGCAAAACAGTAAGGATATCAATCTTCATCCCGCAAAGATAAATGGCTGTAGCAGTGTGATGTTTTTTAATTAAATATCATCCTTAAATTCATCCAGGTTACGCCTTTGTTTTTTAGTAGGCCTGCCGGTTTTGCTCAGGCGTTTGCCGGTATAAAAACTGGTTGCCTGCATTTGTATTTTTTCTTTTTCTTCTTCCGGCGTAAGATCAATATAATATTTAATGGCCTCGCTGTGCTGCACACGATGATCAAGCAGGCCGCTTACTTGTATCAGCCATTTTCTATCATTTGTTTTAACAGCATATTCATCGCCAATGTTTACATTTCTTGAAGCCTTCACCGGTGCATCATTCAATTTAACGCGGCCTTTTTCGCATGCTTCGGAAGCTTGCGACCTTGTTTTAAAAATGCGGATGCTCCATAAATATTTATCAAGCCTTAACTTTTCTTTTTCCTCTTTCATTAATAAGTGAGTTGAATAGTTTGCTAAAATAAAACACTTACCCCTTTATTTTTCGGGTGCATAATTATTAAATAATACATTTGCCGCCGGCCTATCTTAATAGTTCCGCACATAATTTGATTGTAAATTATTATTCATCATAAAAATTATTTTATGCAACAAGTAAAAAAAGGTGACCAGATAAAAGTACATTATCATGGCCGCCTTACAGACGGCACAATATTCGACAGCAGCGCAGGCCGCCAGCCCCTTGAATTTGAAGTGGGCAGCGGTATGGTGATAAAGGGTTTTGATGAAGGCGTAACCGGCATGGCTGTTGGTGACAAAAAAACTATCTCCATACCGGCTGATGAAGCTTATGGCCCAAGACAGGAAGAAATGGTGATTGAATTTCCGATTAAAAATTTCCCCCCGGATATTACGCCTGAAGTTGGAATGACCCTGCAAATGCATGGCGACAACGGCCAGGAATTACCGGTTGTAATTACAGCTATTAATGAAGAATCTATTACGCTTGATGCCAATCACCCACTTGCCGGCAAAGAGCTTGTATTTGATCTTGAGCTGGTAGATATTAAAGGCAAAAGCCCGTTGATCATCGCTCCCTAACATTATATACTTAAGTTTAATGTTGCTGTATCTGCACATGATGCCTGCAGCATTAAACTTCTTTTTACCCTTTTCCATTCGCAATACCGGATTGCAGGGTTTAATTGCCAACAGAAATTATTAATGCTTTTTACCTGCAGTTTAATGTGTTTCGTTTTCATAAACTAAGTAAATTGCTATTTGCTTATGCTTATTTTATGAAAAAACGTTTTCAACTAATTGCATTTATAACTTTTTATTTCTGCAGTTCCTCTTTTGCCCAAACATCTGAAAAGAAAACAGTAAAGGCGGGCGAAAGTCTTTCCTCCATATCGTATTATCTTTTTCCCGGTTTCAGTGATGCTATCGTAAAATTGAAAGATGGCAATACGCTTAATTCGAAGATGAATTTTAATTTAACCATCTGCCAGCTGGAATTCATTTCCCCGCGAGGCGATACCCTTGTAATTGCAGAGCCTTCAACAGTGGATTCTATATACATTAACAACGAAGTTTTCTTTTTTGCCAATAATATATATTATCAGGTTGTTGCAGCTACCGGTGCGGTAAAACTTGCAGTTGAACGTACAGCCAGCTACATACCTGTTAAGATTTGGTGCGCTTGGTTTGCCAAACCATGTGGGATCGGGCATTGAAACTTATAAGAATTTTTTTCTGTATACCGGCCTGAAAACACTTGTGGCGAGTGAGGATATTGAAATAACAGTGAGAACAACATACGTGCTGGTTACGGGCAATGCACAGTTTAACAGGGCTAATAAAAACTCGTTTATGAAAGCATTTCCCGCAAATGAACAAAAAATTAAAACTTACCTCAAACAAAACAGGGTGAGTTTTGATAGGGTTGATGACCTCGAAAAATTATTCCTGTTTTGTTCAGCTTAGAGCAAACAGGAATTGTTTCCTATTTCCAGCCACCCCCCAGCGCCCTGTACAATTCAACTATTGCCTGCAATTCCTGCAGCTTATCATTTACCCCACTTAATTGCGCAGCCAGTAAAGATTGTTCTGATGTAAGCACATCCGTATAATTTGTTGCAGAGCTGTATTGCAATAATTGCTTCGTATAGTTAACCGCTTTGTTCAGCGATTCTATTTGCAATCCCCGGCTTGCCTGCTTTTCCATTGCTGTTTGATAAGCATACAACGCATTCGATACTTCCCCGCCGGCATTCAGCAAAGTTTGCTGATAGCCATAATAAGCCTCCTGCTGCTGTGCTTTCGCTATGCTTAAACGCGCTTTATTTTGTCCTCTATTGAATATTGGTTGTGTAAAGCCTGCAACGATGTTGTAAAAGATTGACATATCAAACAGGTTTTTAATAAGCAGCGTGGAAGCGCCGCCCTGGGCTGTTAATGTTAGCTGCGGATAGAAATAAGTACGCGCCACATTTGTATTTTCAAATGCTGTCCGGAAAGCCAGTTCAGCCTGCTGTACATCGGGCCTGTTTTTTAGCAGGAGTGAGGAAACGCCGGTTTGCAGATCAGAGTAAGGCTTTTGCTCATCCATTGATGTGCGTTTAACGGCGCCGGGCGTTCTTGCCAGCAAAACACATAATGCATTTTCTGTTTCGCGTATATTTCTTTTCAAATCCGGAATCAGCACTTCAGCGGCATAGCGGTTAGCTTCGCTTTGCACCACGGCAGCGCCGGTTACTACGGCGCTTTCTTTTAATGCCTTCATGGTTTTTACTTCGTCAATCCTGGTTTTTAAAGTTTCTTCCGTAATCTTTAATTGCTGGTCTAAAGAAAGCAGTTGATAATAATAAGTGGCAATGTTGGCAATCAGTTGCGTTTGTACGGCACGTGTAGCAGC
>JAEWJV010000274.1 GCA_023386395.1 Bacteroidota bacterium | reverse complement strand
AAACACAATGTATTTTAAGTTGCCTGTAAATATCACGGTGCCGGTTGCCGATGAACCTACGACAACATCCATGGGTAACTGCAGCTTGCCGCTATCATACACATACATTTTATATTCAGGAATATTTACCACGATCGAATTGGTACTGTCGTTCATTGGCGGCATCCCGCGCAGGCGTTCGAGGTTAATGAGAATTTGTTCTATTCTTTTGGCCGGCGTTACGTTTAGTTGTGTAATAAATGACTTTCCGATCACACCATCAGGACTTGCGCCCATACGCACCTGGAATTTTTTTACAGCAGCCAGCATTGACGAATCAAAAACATTTGTTGTATCATTTTCAGCTAAATCACCTAAAGCGAATAAGCGCTGTTTAATGGTTATTATTTCGGGCGATGTGGCTCCTTTATGAAATGCTTTTTCAGGATATGGTAAAGAATCCCAGGATGTGGTTTGAGCTATTTTACGATAAATGGAAAGATAATCCAATAGCCTGTTGTAAGCATTGCTTAAAGGAATTCCACTTTTTTTAATGTCGGATTTATTTGCGATAAGCGAATCGAGCATTACTGAAAGGTTCAGTTTTTTACGGGGAATAAACCAGCCGAGTTCCTGGATATTTATATCGCTGCCACCATAAATTTTTGAAGCATAAGCAAAGAACTGGCCCGTAAGTTTTAACTCTGTGTCAGTAATATTCCGCGAAGATTTTATATTCTTATTTGAAGTGTCTGTTTTAAACCCATCTACCTCATCAGAAAGTTTTTTATTGTATAAACTGCTGTCGTTATAGGTATCAACAGCATTTGCCAGCAGGTTCATAAAATTATAAGCCTGCTCACCAATGCCGCTGCTGTCAAACCATGCGCATTGATAATTGCGCAGCTTATAAAAATCGCTATACTGCTGGTTGAACTTTGTATATTCGGGATATTTTGTTAAAAAAACTTTGATGGTATTACTGTCAATAAAAAGATTGTTGAAAGATGTTTTTTGATTAATGCTTTTATCAACTTCTATATTTTCTTTTTGTTTTGATTTGCATGAATAAACGCCAATACCCGTAAAAAGAACAGCCCACAATAATTTTTTCATATTTGAAATTATGGGAATTTTATTTTCAATTATCACACCAAAGCAATGCTTTATGCCAAAGTAATATCGAAGTTAACAAGCTGCACAAATTCCTGTAAGCGGTTTCCAATGTCTTCCTTTGATATTTCTTTTAAGCGTTGCGGGCCAAATTTTTCCACACAAAAACTTGCCATGGCAGAACCCACAATGATGGCTGTTTTCATGTTTTCAAAAGAAGTATCTTTTGTTTTTGCAAGGTGTCCGATAAAGCCGCCTGCAAAAGTGTCGCCGGCGCCCGTTGGGTCAAACACATCATCCAATGGCATCGCAGGAGCAAAGAAAACATTGTTTTCATGAAACAATAAAGCCCCGTGTTCGCCCTTCTTTACAATAAGGAATTTTGGCCCCATTGTTAAGATTTTTCTTGCTGCCTTTACAATTGAATATTCATTGGTGATCTGTCTTGCCTCGCTGTCGTTAACCAGTAAAACGTCCACCATAGTAAGCGTTTGTTTAAGATCTTCCCATGCCGTTTCAATCCAGAAATTCATGGTATCCATTACAATTAATTTCGGGCGTTGTTTAAACTGGTTGATAATTTTTTGCTGAATGGCAGGCACGAGATTACCCAGCATCAGGAAATCGCAATCCTGGTAGCTGTCAGGAACGTTGGGGTCAAAATCAGCCAGCACATTCAGGTCAGTAATCAATGTATCACGGCTGTTCATATCAAGATGATATTTGCCACTCCAGAAAAAAGATTTTTTATCTGGCACAATTTCAACGCCATCTGTTTTAACGCCCCTGGCCTGCAGCGCCTGCAATTCTTCCTGCGGAAAATCGTTGCCAACAATTGAAATTTGTTGAATTGGTTGCACAAAAAAAGATGCCGCATAAGCTACATACGTTGCCGATCCGCCAATAATTTTATCTGTTTTATCAAAAGGCGTTTCAATTGCATCAAAAGCCATTGTTCCTACTACGGTAATACTCATTATTTTTTTTGGTTTGGCGCAAACCTAAAGCAATACCGCAGAATAAAAAACGATTAAAAGGAAATGAGGCGCGATTGCTAATAAAAAATATTTTTTTCGAATTCCTCTCTCTATATTTAATATATAATGACCGAAACTGCCTGCAAAATTTGTAATAATGCATCAGACAATTCGCTTTTTGAAGTAAAAGAAATGATGTTTGGTTTGCGTGAGCCATTTTTATATATGGAATGCGGGGAATGCAAATGCAACCAGTTAATTGAAATTTCAGAAAATCTTGATAAATATTATTCCGAAAACTATTATAGCTATAATGGTAATTCTGAGAACGAAATCATTAAAAAAACCTTTTTTAAAACTTTAAAAAGAAATGTAAAAGCAAGGCTGCTTGATAATTATCTTGAAGAGAAAAGTTTAGTAAGCCGCTTCTTAAAAGCAAAATACAGTGCCTATTATCCATGGATACAACAAAAAAAGTTTAAAAGCACTTCCCGTATTTTAGATATCGGTTGTGGATCCGGTGAATTGTTATTAAGAATGTATAATGATGGTTTTCGTAACCTGGCCGGGACAGACCCTTTTATAGCCAGGCCAATTACTTATGAATGTGGAATAACGATTCATAAAAAGCATATAGAGGAATTAAGCGGCACTTATGATGTTATTATGCTGCATCATGCATTTGAACATATGGCAGAACCGCTGAAAGTACTGGAAAACCTATACCGTTTACTGGCACCTGGCGCACTGTTAATTATAAGGATACCCGTAGCCGATTGTTTTGCATGGCGTACGTACCGGAATAACTGGGTACAGTTAGACGCTCCCAGGCACTTTTTTTTACATACCCCCGCCAGTATTAAATTGCTCAGCAGGCAGGCCGGTTTTGAAATAGAAGACATTATATACGATTCATTTTACCTGCAGTTTGCCGGAAGTGAAAAATATTTACGCGATATTCCTTTGACTGACAAAACAGAATTGTTTACAAGTGATGAGATAGATGATTTTAATAAAAGATCTGCCGTGCTTAATGCGCAGAAAGATGGTGACCAGGCAGTTTTTTATTTAAGAAAATTGAATTGATACTTATTTTTAATCTTATTGATTATATCTATAATAATGCTGCAGGCTTTCTTAATCTCATCTTCTTCAATTATCAATGGCGGAGCTATGCGTAATTTGTCAGGTGCGAAAACAAACCAGTCTGTAATTAAACCGTTATCCACGCAGGCATGAATAATATTTTGAGCAGTTTCCATTGTTTTAAACTGCAGGGAAGCCCACAAACCAAAATGATTTATTTTTTCTATTGAGGAATGATGTAACTGTTCAATTAAAAATGTTTCTTTCTGTTTTACACTATTAATATAATTTCCTTCCAATAAAACTTCAAACGCAGCTTTACCTGCAGCACAGCTTACAGGATGCCCGCCAAACGTTGTGATGTGCCCAAGCACGGGATTAAAACTCAAAGTTTGCATTACATTTTTATTAGCTATAAAAGCGCCTAATGGCATGCCGCCACCCAAAGCCTTGCCTAATAATAAAATGTCGGGCACTATATCAAATTGTTCAAATGCCCACAAACTTCCCGTTCTGCCAAAGCCTGCCTGTATTTCATCAAGGATTAATAAAGCTCCTTGTTCTGTACATTTTTTCCGCAGTTGCTGCATCCATGTTTTTGATGGCACGGTAATGCCGCTTTCTGCCTGCACCGTTTCGAGAATTACGCAGGCTGTTGCTTCATTTATCAGATCAAAAACTTCGTCGGTGTTATAATCAACATGCAAAATGCCGGGCAGTAAAGGCCGGAAGGCGTTGCGGTAATATTCATCGCCCATAACGCTTAATGCGCCTTGTGTGCTGCCATGATAACTTTTATTAAATGCTATAATATTGGTGCGGCCTGTTGCACGTTTTACCAGTTTTAAAGCGCCTTCTGTTGCTTCTGCGCCGCTGTTGGTAAAATAAATGCAATCTAATGCTGTAGGAAGATGTTCTGTCAGCAATTTGGCATAAGCCGTTTGCGGCGTTTCTATAAACTCGCCATAAACAATCAGGTGCATATAATCATCCACCTGCTTTTTAACCGCCTCAATTACTTTAGGGTTTGAATGCCCGACGTTGGCTACATTAAAACCTGAAATAATATCCATGTATTTTTTCCCGCTTACATCGTATTGATAAATGCCTTCAGCCTTTACAATTTCAAGCCCGATAGGCGCAGGCGATGTTTGGGCAATATGTTTAAAAAATATATCTCGCAAAACAATGTTGATTTAATATGAAGTTGAAATATTTTTCTGCAAAACAAAATAATAATAGCGAACTGTTGCATTGTTAAAGCTGGATACCGTTAATTCTCCTTCGTTTTAATGAGCCTTTTTTAAAGCAATTCAATAGTCAAACATTATTCTTATTAAATGTCAAAATAAAGATGAAGCAGTAATTTGCCTGCATGAAAACAATAATCTTTTTGCTGGTAACATTTGTATTCATATCATCATTAACAGCCCAGCCTGGTAAAAAATATGTATTGGTAATACATGGAGGCGCCGGTACAATTCTTAAGTCTTTAATGACGCCGGAAAAAGAAGCCTTATATAAACAAGGCTTGCAGCATGCATTAAATGCCGGTAATATAATCCTCAAAAATGGCGGTACAGCCCTGGAT
Organism: Bacteroidota bacterium; assembly: GCA_023386395.1. Taxonomy (GTDB): domain Bacteria; phylum Bacteroidota; class Bacteroidia; order Chitinophagales; family Chitinophagaceae; genus Parafilimonas. Next base: position 3,294 of record JAEWJV010000274.1, on the reverse strand, counting down.
GCTGTTGAGGCTGCTATAAAAGTTTTGGAAGATGATTCTTTGTTCAACGCAGGCAAAGGCGCTGTATTTACCAATACAGGAAATAATGAACTTGATGCTTCCATTATGGATGGGAAAACGCTGAAAGCCGGTGCGGTTGCAGGTGTTACGAATATTAAAAATCCCATCACTGCTGCACGTGCGGTGATGGATAAAAGTGAGCATGTGCTGATGGCAGGCAAAGGTGCGGAAGCATTTGCGGCAGCCAACGGTTGCATGATTGTGAATCCTTCTTATTTTTTTACAACAGCCCGCTGGAGTGGTTTAATGAATGCAAAAAAACAAGACTCGCTTAAAACCTTGCATAAAGATTCTTCGAATGCTTTGTTAAAACAACCGGATAACCATGACTATAAATATGGGACCGTTGGCGCCGTTGCTTTGGATATGCATGGTAATCTTGCTGCAGCCACCAGCACCGGCGGCATGACAAACAAACGCTATGGAAGAATTGGTGATTCACCCATAATAGGTGCAGGGACCTATGCTGATAATAATACCTGCGCCATAAGCTGCACAGGCTGGGGTGAGTTTTATATTCGTTTGGTGATGGCCAAAACCATAAGCGACAGGATGGAATTTGCACATCAAAGTTTAAAAGATGCAACCAATGAAATGATCATGAAAAAGCTGCCTGCACTTGGCGGCGATGGTGGCTTAATCGGCGTGGATAAAGATGGGAATATTGTAATGAGTTTTGATACGGAAGGCATGTATCGCGGCTTTATAAAGTCAGACGGTGAAACGAAAGTGGAATTCTATAAATAGTGTTTAAACATTTTTTGTTTCATGATAATTTATGGCATGGTTTTATCAAATAGTATATTTATAAATTCTTTTACTATGAAAAATATTTCAGGAAAAATATTAAAGCCTGTAAGTGCATTAGTGATAGCGGCAATAATGCTTTGTTCCTGTTCCGCCACTGTAAAAGTTTCCAAACATCCGGCTCCCGGTGAACCGCCGCCACCACCGCCAAAAGTTGAGATACATAATAATTAATTCAATTACACTTCATATATATTCGAAATGGCTTGATAAACACAAGCCATTTTTTTATACAATTGCTTTGAAGTTTAAGGCCATATAAATGATGTGTTTGTGCTTAACTTTACCCAATGTCAACAAAGATTTATACAAAAACGGGAGATAAGGGGAAAACCGTTCTTATTGGCGGAACGAAAATATTTAAGAATGATATTCGTATCGAAACCTATGGCACTGTTGATGAATTAAATTCACATATTGGACTTGTAAGAGATTATACGCCTGACGAGCATCAGCGTGGTGTTTTAAAACAGGTGCAGGACCGGTTGTTTGTAATTGGTTCATCGCTTGCCTGCGATCCTGAAAAAGAAACCGGCATGCATATTCCTGATTTGCGCGAAGATGATATTACCATACTTGAAAACGAAATAGATAAGATGAATGAGCGATTGCCTGTCATGAAAAATTTTATCTTGCCGGGCGGACATGTAGCTGTTTCTGCAACACATATTGCACGTTGTGTCTGCAGACGCACAGAGCGTTTATGCGTAAATATGCAGCAGCATGAATTGTTTATCGAACCACTTATATTAAAGTACCTTAACCGGCTGAGTGATTACCTTTTCGTGCTTGCCCGCTTTACTGCACAGGAATTGCATGTAGCCGAAATTATATGGAAACCGCGTTAACTGCAGCTCATATAAATAAGCCAAACCTTAACGCTTCCTTTTAATGCTGAAAATTAGATTTGTAACATGAAGCGCTTTTTCTTGTTGTTATTGCTGACTTTTTTTCTGTACCCGGCTTTCACCCAGGATTTAACCGGCATCTGGCGTGGTAATTTTTATGCCGGCGTGCCACCTTTTCAGCAATATTATAAATATGAAGTGCAGGTAGACCAGTTGAATAATAACTCGATAAAAGGCGTAACTTATTCTTACCGCACCACTGTTTTTTATGGTAAGGCCACGTTTGAAGGTATATGGTTTCCCAAAACAGAAAGTGCCCTTATAAAGGAATTAAAACTTGTTGAGCTTAAAATGGCGGGCAACAACGAAGCCTGCGCAATGACGTGCAACCTTGAATATTCAAAGCAGGATGGGAAAGAAATACTCAGCGGCACTTTTACAAGTATAAACGTAAACAGCAAAACGGATTGTGGCAGCGGCACCGTTTACCTGGAAAGGGTGCAGGAATCAGATTTTCATAAAGAAGATTTTTTGTTGAAGAAAAAGCCATCGGCGCCTTCACCGGAAGACCGCATCGGGCCAAGGCCATCTTCTAAAAATACTGTTGTAACAGGTAATACGAAGAAACTGCAATCAGCGCTGGGCGTTCCGGCAGATGGCAAGGCCGGCCCTAAAACCATGGCCGCACTTAGAAAAAGGCTTCCCGGATATAATGATGATCCTGATTTTAATGATACGGATGCCATCAATAAGTTAATTGACCGCATTAAAAAGGCAAATTCTTCTGCAACAACAAAAAAACCGTCGCCTGTAATTGATATTTCAAAAGCAAATGCCAAACGGTTACAAACAGCATTGGATGTGCCTGCGGATGGCGTTGCCGGGCCTAAAACAATTGCAGCTTTAAAAAACAAATTGCCTGATTTTAAAGAACAGCTTGATGTAACGAATACAAACCAGGTAAACGATTTAATAAATCGTATTAAAAAGGCGGATGCAATTGCAAAAAATACAATGCCGGCAAAACCTCCTGTAGCAAAACCTGATACAGTTGTAAGAACACAGCCGCCGGCAAAAGCACCCATTGTTCCACAGGAAATAAAAGTACCCGTGCCGGAGGTTATTAAAAAAAGGAGTAACCCGCTTATCAGAACGATTGTTACCAATCAACCTGATATTAAAATTGACTTATATGATAACGGCGATATTGATGGAGATACGATAACGGTATATCATAACAATGAGGTTATTGCCTGGAAAAAAGGTTTAACCGATAAGCCTGTTACAATTAATGTAAAAGCCGATGCTGGTAATACAATGCATGAATTTGTGATGGTGGCCGATAATCTTGGTTCCATTCCACCTAATACTGCATTGATGATTATTACAACGGGTGGCAAGCGCTACCAGTTATTTGTATCGAGCGATAAACAAAAGAATGCAAAGGTGGTGGTGGAATATCAGCCATAATCTTTTGTATGCCAATGATATTTCTGTCCTCGCTGCTGGCGGTTAATGGGCAGAATAAAAAGCGGCAATGATTTAAGAATGGCTTGTACTTTTTTCTATTTCTTTGCGT
>JAEWJV010000245.1 GCA_023386395.1 Bacteroidota bacterium | reverse complement strand
CTACAATACAAAGGGCATAAATAAGGAATAAATCAGGCCTTGTTTAAAACACTTAATAAAACATAAACTATAATTATAAAATCATGGTAGATTCTTTTGAAAAAATTCCGGTTGAAATTTTTCCAACATCCAGCGAAGGCTCTCACTATGCAGCCGGTGAAATTGCAAAGCTTATCGGGCAAAAACAAAAAGAGAACAAACCTTGTGTTTTAGGGCTTGCTACCGGTTCCACACCCATCAGCATGTACAAAGAGCTTGTGCGCATGCATAAAGAAGAAGGCCTGAGTTTTAAGAATGTTATCACCTTTAACCTTGATGAATATTTTCCCATTTCCAAAACGGCTTTTCAAAGCTACTGGAGCTTTATGCACAGGCATTTATTCGATCACATTGATATCAAGCCGGAAAATATTCATATACCCAATGGAGAATTGTCAAAAGAAGAAGCCAAAAAACATTGCATTGAATATGAGCAAATGATTGATAATGCCGGTGGCATTGACCTGCAGGTTTTAGGCATAGGCAATAACGGTCACATCGGCTTCAACGAACCGGGTTCGAGCATATTTTCAAAAACACACATCACCAATCTTGACAACAGTACACGCGTTGCCAATGCAAGGGAATTTCAAAATATATCAAAGGTGCCGCGGCTTGCCCTAACAATGGGTATAAGCACCATAATGAAAGCCAAAAGGGTTTTGCTGATGGCATGGGGTTTTAAAGCGCCCATTATTGCAAAAGCCGTTGAAGGAAATGTAACAGAGCAGGTACCTGCCAGCATTTTGCAGCAGCATAATAACTGCACTTTTATTTTAGATGAACAGGCTGCATCGGAACTTGCACGTTTTAAATCACCGTGGCTTACGGGCGAAATTGAATGGACGCCGAAAATAATAAAGCGTGCCGTGGTAAACCTTGCCTTAAAATTGAATAAACCTGTGTTAAGCTTAACCACGCTTGATTATAATGAAAATGGTTTGGGCGATTTATTGGTAGAAAAAGGCGATGCTTACGAAATAAACCTGCAGGTTTATTATTTGCTGCGCGACAGCATTACCGGCTGGCCCGGCGGAAAACCGAATGTGGATTTGCCCACGCATCCTGAGCGCAGCGAGCCTTATCCAAAACGTGTAATTATATTTTCACCGCACCCCGATGATGATATTATAAGCATGGGCGGTACATTCATGCGTTTGCACGACCAGGGCCACGATGTGCATGTAGCCTATCAAACCAGCGGCAACATTGCAGTAACAGATGAATTTGTAACCCGCTTTTTAGATTTCGCCGTTGGCTTCCAGGACCTTTTTGACATGGATAATAAAAAGAGCATGAAAATTTTGGAAGATGCGCAAAACTATCTTGCTTCTAAAAAAACCGGCGGTGTTGATACGCCGGAAATACGCGCCATCAAAGGACTAATAAGGCGTTGCGAAGCAAAAGCCACCTGTAAATATGTGGGTTTAACAGAAGGCCACTGGCATTTTCAAAACCTGCCATTTTATGAAACAGGCACCATAGAAAAAAAGCCGATGGGCGAAGAAGATGTAAAACTTACCATGCAGCTATTACGTGAAATAAAGCCGCACCAGGTGTATGCCGCCGGCGATCTGGCCGACCCGCATGGCACTCATAAAGTTTGTCTTGATATAGTGTTTGAAAGCCTGAGAAGAATTAAGGCAGCAGGTGATGAATGGATAAATGATTGCTGGTTATGGTTGTATAAAGGCGCATGGCAGGAGTGGGATATTGCCGATATTGAAATGGCCATACCAATGAGCCCCGACCAGGTTGTGAAAAAACGCTTTGGTATTTTTATTCACCAGAGCCAGAAAGATGCAGTGCCTTTCCAGGGAACTGATACCCGTGAATTCTGGCAGCGCGCTGAAGACCGCAATGCCAATACGGCCAACCTGTATTCTGCATTAGGCCTTACAAAATATGCAGCCATGGAAGCATTTGTAAGATGGATGTATTAAATAACTGATATGCATATAAAAGGTGTGGCTTATAATTATTGCCGCACCTTTTTTGTTATGTTTTTCCGGCGGTTATGGCAGTATGTTTTAAGTGTGTCATAAAAAGACATAAACGTTTGCAATAAATGCTTCTTTAAATTTATATTGCTGAATTAAAAAAATGCCTTGATTTTTGCAGCCACATGCATCAACAGGCCGGAGCCGACATACCATTCAACAGCCGAAGTGTTGCGACGCAAGGGACGATGCCACAAAGCAGGTAGCTCGTCACCCAAAAAATTATTATTAAATGAGCGAACTAAAAGTTTATAATTCACTTACGAGAGAAAAAGAAGTTTTTGCGCCTATAACACAGGGCCATGTGGGTTTATATGTGTGCGGGCCAACGGTGAGTGGTGAAAGTCATTTGGGCCATGCAAGGCCATACGTAACATTTGATATTGTTTTCAGGTGGCTAACGCATTTGGGTTATAAAGTTCGCTATGTGCGCAACATTACCGATGCCGGTCATTTTGAAGAAGAAGGACGTGCTGCAGAAGATAAGATTTCCAAAAAAGCGGTGCTGGAGAAGCTGGAACCAATGGAACTGGTGCAGAAATATACCAACCTGTATCTTTGGGGCATGAAGCAATTGAATAACCTCGACCCGAGTATAGAACCTACTGCTACCGGTCACATTATAGAACAAATCGGCATGATTGAAAAAATTATTGCTGATGGCTATGCTTATGTGGTGAACGGTTCTGTTTATTTCGATGTAGAAAAATATAATAAAGATTACAGCAAAAAAGGCGAGCCTTATGGCATATTGAGCGGTCGTGTGCTGGATGATATGATTGCCACCACCCGCGAGTTAGATAACCAGGAAGAAAAGCGCAATACGAACGATTTTGCCTTATGGAAGAATGCGCCACCTGAGCACATTATGCGCTGGCACAGCCCCTGGGGCGAAGGGTTTCCCGGCTGGCATATTGAATGTTCTGCCATGAGCACAAAATATTTAGGTGGTCAGTTTGATATCCATGGCGGTGGTATGGATTTGCTGTTTCCGCACCACGAATGTGAAATTGCGCAAAGCAATGTATGCAACGGCCACATTCCTGCCCGTTACTGGATTCATAATAACATGATTACCATTAACGGTAGAAAAATGGGCAAGAGCTATAACAATGTTATTACGCTCACGCAATTATTCAGCGGCGATAATCCTGTATTGGAACAGGCCTATCATCCAATGGTTATACGATTTTTTATTCTGCAAACGCACTACCGTTCCACGCTTGATTTCAGCAACGAAGCTTTACAGGCATCAGAAAAAGGATTGAAGCGTTTGTGGGAAGCGTATGATAACCTTAAAAAACTTTCTTCTGCTAACGGCACTGCAAACATAAACGGCGAAATTGATGAACGCTGCACCCGGCTGCTGGGAGAAATGGATGATTTTATGAATGATGATTTCAGCACCGCTAAAGTGCTGGCAAATATGTTTGAATTAGTGCCCGTGATTAACGGTTTGAAAGATAAACACCTCGCCGCAGATGCTATTAGCGCATCCACCATTCAATTGCTCCAGGAAAAGATGAAACTATACATTGAAGATATTCTTGGTTTGAATGTGCAGGTTGGTTCAGATAATAATAAGTTAGATGGCCTTATTCATGTATTGATCAACATGCGCAGAGATGCACGGGCTAAAAAAGATTATGCCACCAGCGACAGGATACGCAATGAATTGCTTACACTCGGCATTCAGTTGAAGGATGAAAAAGATGGGAATATTAGTTACACAATGAACTAAAAATTTTTCTTTTTATAGTTTATTTTATGGCAGTTGCTGGTTACTAATCAGGTTTTATAATTTACCCTAAGAGCTCTATTTATAGTTTTAGAATTTTAATCCCCGCGGCAAGTTCTTATACCCATTTACTGGCAGATTTTGAATGTCTGATGAATCAGCCATAATATTTGTTGCCACATTCCTATTTGGATTACCAGGGTAAAATTTTATAAAATAGTTTGTACCATCGTCTTTAAGCGGTAATGACGTAAGGCCTGCATAGTTTTTTCCTTTCAGGTTAAAAACATATTTTGTTTTTGGACCACCAACTTTCCCTCCGGGCATAAAAGAAATCTGACAGGTAATTGCATAAGCATGGTCTTTGCTCATGTATATAATATCAAGCAAACGATCTGCAAAAGGATATATCATTGCAAGAAGAATAATTGCAAGTGCAATATAAACGCCCTTGTTTTTCAGCACTGTTATTTTATTTGATAGATTTAATGTAATAACCTGATTAAATTAGCTAAGCTCAAACTACAAAAAAATTATATTGCCACTTTAATCTATTAATAAATAAATATTTGAAGAACTGATATGAACAGAACATCCATGTTAGTACAGCTTGATGAAAATAAAACATGGGATGTAGTTGTTATTGGGGGTGGCGCAACAGGCCTGGGCGCTGCAGTAGATGCTGTAACCCGTGGGCTTTCAACACTGCTTATTGAAGCGGATGATTTCGCAAAAAGCACTTCAAGCCGCTCTACCAAACTGGTGCATGGCGGCGTACGCTACCTGGAACAGGGCAATCTTAAATTAGTGCGCGAAGCTTTACGGGAGCGGGGATGGCTGCTTAAAAATGCACCTAATACCACTCAAA
>JAEWJV010000106.1 GCA_023386395.1 Bacteroidota bacterium | reverse complement strand
AGTGTATATAATGTAGCATACATAACCAAGTATGGCGGTATCAATCCTGAAACTTATACAGGTTTTGATGCAATTGGTTATCCAAGGCCGAGGCAATACTCTTTAGGTGCAACACTTAGATTCTAATTATATCACGCCAGTTTTAAATAACATCAAACTATTATCAACAATGAAAAAAGTTTTTATATATACACTTACAGTGGCATTTGCTGCAGGCATTCTTTCCGGCTGTAAGAAACTGCTTGATGTAACACCAAGATCAAGTATTACAGAAGCAACTTATTTTAAAAGTGAAGGTGATTTTGAACCTTATGTAGTGGGTATATATACATTCATGCGCACTTTTCAGAATAATGTAACGTATGGCATGGAACGAGGCGAAGAATTAATTTCCGCATCCAACTCAAGGTTTTCGGTGGCATGGGCGCAAAATCTTTCAGCAAGTTCAGGCGCTATTAATTACAATGACTGGTACCGGGCTATCGGGCATTGCAATTTGTTGTTGAGCAAAATAGGGGATTTTCAGTTTACACTAAATCCTGATCATAAACCTTTAATAATCGCAGAAGCTTATGCGCTGAGAGGTTTTTTTTATTTTCATTTAACAAGAATTATTGGAGATGCACCATTAATGCTGCAGCCGGTAGTGGATGAAAATGTACCCTTGCTGCCAAGGTCTCCCGCTGCTGATGTTATCAAGCAAATAAACAGCGATCTTGATTCTGCCATCCTGTTATTCAAATCTGTTGCTTCCAATGATATTTATAGTTATCCTTCAAAATATCGTTTTGCCTATGGTTCGACACAGGCGCTTAAGGCAGATGTAAAACTTTGGAGTGCAAAAGTATTAGGTGGAGGCAGCCAGGATTTTAATGATGCCATTGCCGCAATTAATGAAGTGGAAAAAACAGGCGTATCGTTGAATGCAGACTTTGCAAATGTCACGGGTGTAAAGGCTTCCTCAAACGATGAAGATATCCTTGCTGCTTATTATAACAGAGATGAAACCGGAAATAATTATGTTGTAAATGCTTTTCCATTTATAAATATTGTAGAAGGAGCTTTGAACATAGATAGCATACCGTATACCCAAAGTTCGGCCACAGGCCAGGGCGCCTACCAGATGAGTGACGAATCAAAAGCCTTATTCAGCGCACATCCTGAAGATAAACGCATTCCATGGACCTGGGTTACAGAAATGCAAGCCGATGGCCCGAAGGTTTCATGGATAACCAAATACCGTGGTAATATTTATGCTGACGGGCGTGTGCCGGATAATGATTTGATTATGTACAGGCTAGCTGATATTTATTTAATGAAAGCAGAAGCTTATGCAGGATTGAGTGATATAAATAACGCTGTTGCTTATCTTAATAAAGTAAGGCAACGTGCAGGTATAGGCGATTATGCAGGTGTAATGGATAAGCAAAATGTGGAGAAAGAGATACTGGATGAACGAGGCCGCGAACTATATTTTGAAAATAAAAGATGGTATGATCTTGTACGTTTTCATTACGGGGGTACTATAGATGTTTATAATTATGTTCCAAACCTAAAAGGCAAGACTACACCGCTTTTCTGGCCATTGAATACCACCGTGCTTGGGAACAATGATCAGTTAACGCAAACGGAAGGGTATTAAGCTGTTTCTAATCATCAACTCAAATTATACGCTAATTTTTTAAGACCTATATCATGATACGTATATTAAAAAAAAATAAAGGCCTGTTATTGTTTGTAATAACCTGCAGCCTGTTCTGCGAAGCTAATGGGCAAACAGCATTTTCAGATACTACACAATTGTTTGAGCCTGCAAAAGATGGTTATACCATGTTTCATGTGCCGGCATTGCTCATTACACAAAAGGGAACTGTTTTAGCTTTTGCCGAAGGAAGATATGGCAAAGGAAAAGACTGGGATGATATAGATCTTGTTATGCGCAGGAGTGAAGATGGCGGCAAAACATGGACGCCGCTTACTATACTTATTCCACATACACCCGGCAAGCCAACAAGCAATATTGTGCCAATTGCTGATAAGGATGGTACTGTGCACTTATTATTTCAGGTAAACTATGCCAATGCTTACTACGTCCAATCAAGAGATGAAGGTAGAACATGGAGTAAGCCTGCTGATATTACGTATGTGTTTCATGAATTTAAAAAAGAATATCCCTGGTATGTGCTGGCGCCAGGGCCGGGCCATGCCATACAAATGACAAGCGGGCGTTTACTCGTTCCGGTATGGCTGTGTATTCCTGATAAAAGCAACCCCGGTGGTGATCACAGGCCAAGTTGTGTGGCAACTATTTATAGTGATGATCATGGTAAAACATGGAAACGCGGCGCCATCATCAGCAATAACGGAGATGTAGCTGCCAGCGGCGATACAATTGTGAATCCCAATGAATCTGTTGTAGTGCAATTAATAGATGGGCGTATTATGATTAACATGCGCAATGAATCTTCATTAAACCGGAGGCTTATTAGTTATAGTGCTGATGGCATTTCTGACTGGTCAAAGCCTGCATTTGATAATGATTTGTTTGAACCTGTTTGTATGGCGAGTTTAATACGGGTTACAGGAAGAAATGCTGATAAGAGCCGCATTATTTTTGTAAATCCCGACAGCCGGAATGATCCCCGCGAAACCAATAATACACGTAAGGTAAATAAGCCACGTGAAAATATTACGGCAAGATTAAGTTATGATGAAGGCAAAACATGGCCGGTACATAAAACACTTTTCAGCAAAGGCTCAGGCTATTCAGACCTTGCAGTTGATAAAAATGGAATGATTTATTGCCTGTACGAAGTGCGCAACGGCGGAGATAAAGACTGGATTTACCGTATCATCATTCACCGGTTTAATGTTGAATGGCTTACAGACAGAATAGATTCAATAAAAAATAAATAATCAAACCCACATTTGGAAACCAAAAAATATATGCGTAAAACTGAAGGATTAATAGCAGCAGCGTTTACACCATTCAACCCGGATGGCTCTGTAAATTTTGAAATGATACCTGTACTCACAGCAAAATTGATTAACGATGGATTGAAAGGCATTTTTGTTTGCGGCAGCAATGGGGAAGGGCCAAATATGACCACGGAAGAAAGAATGCAGGTCGCAGAAGCATTTATAAAAGCTGCTAAAAAAAGGTTATTGATAATTGTACATGTTGGCCATAGCAGCATCGCAGAGGCAAAAACCTTAGCGGCGCATGCAGTTAAGTGTGGCGCGGATGCATTTTCATCTGTAGCCGCTTTTTATTTTAAACCAACGGGTGTGAAAAACCTGGCTGAATCTATGGCAGAAATTGCCAGTGGCGCACCATCATTGCCTTTCTATTATTATCACATTCCGCACTTAACCGGTTTGGGCATGGACATGATTGCTTTTTTGCAAGAAGCACAGCCTGTCATACCAAATCTTGCAGGCATAAAATATACCGCATCAACCATACAGGAATTTCAGTCGTGCATCAACTATCAAAATAAAAATTATGACATGATGTATGGTTTGGATGAATTGTTATTGCCTGCATTATCAGTTGGTGCAAGAGCAGCCATTGGCAGCACTTATACATTTGCAGCGCCGGTATATTTAAAAACCATTCAGTTGTTTGACGAAGGCAAAATAAAAGAAGCACAGGAAAACCATTTGTTTATGGTTGATGTAATCAGGGCTTTTGTAAAATATCCTCCAATACCGGCACAAAAAGCCATGATGAAAATGCTGGGTTGGGATCTCGGGCCTGCAAGGCTTCCATTGAAAATATTGTCCGAAGGGGATTGTCAATCACTTTATAATGAGTTAAAAACATTATCATTTTTTGAACGTGTTCCTGTAAATGCAACAGTTAATGAATAGCGTAAGCACATGCATCTAATAAAAAAAATAGTTATCATTTTATGTTTCATTCCAATGAAAAGTAATGCACAGGATATATTACCGAAGGCGGTGTTCACCTGGGGGCGTTTGCAGGACTTTCCAAGCCGGGAGGGGCTTGCGGGTGCTTATGTGGGTGTAAGCAACAATGCGCTTATTGTTGCAGGCGGAACAAATTTTCCAGATGATACAAGACCATGGAACGGTGGTAAAAAAAAGTGGTACGATACAATTTATGTTTTGGATAAACCAACAGGTGAATGGAAAGTTGCAGGGCATTTGCCAAAAGCTTCCGGTTACGGTGTTGCATTAACCTATAACAACAGCCTTCTTTGTTTTGGCGGTGGCGATGCTGAACGAAATTTTAATGCGTGTATTGCAATCAGCTATTACAAAGGAAAAGTAAATATCACTTCTTTGCCAAACATGCCTGTGCCGTTAATTAATGCCTGTGGTGCAATTATCAACGATAAGGTTTTTATTGCAGGCGGCATTGAAACACCAAGCGGAAAAACCACCAATCATTTTTTTAGCCTTGATTTGAAAGACACAGCAAAAGGCTGGTCAATATTACCCTCATTTCCCGGTGCTTCAAGAATGTTGTCAACTGCAGGAACATTAAATGATAACTTTTATGTTTTTGGCGGCGCTGAATTACAAAATATACAACGCGATACTGCATTGCACAGAAAATATTTAAAGAGTTGTTTGAAGTATAATGT
>JAEWJV010000039.1 GCA_023386395.1 Bacteroidota bacterium | reverse complement strand
GGCAACGGGAAGGCTTATGATAAATGCGAGTACGGTTGAACAAACAGCAAGGTAAAACGACCCCGCAATAGCATTTAAGATGCCGCCATCTTTACCAAAATAAAAACCGCCTTTTGGTTCCTGGGTTATCATCTGCCATGAAAGGGAAGGAAAGCCTTTTTTCACTACCGTCCAGATTATTTGCACGAGCACAAATACAATTATTGCCGTAAATAAAAATGATAGTGCGCGAAAAAAACGCTCTTCATATTTTCTTCTGAATGTCATCATAGTGCTTCGGATTTATAAATGATATAACGGAAAATAACATTGATGATAATGATGATAACAAACAGCAACAACGCGCCAAACATCAATGCAGAATCATAAGAAGGAATGCTCATCATCTCCCCATAATTATTGGCAATTAATCCGGGTAATGTATAGCCGGAATCGAACATGGATTTTGGTATTTGAACAACGTTACCCACTACCATAAGCACGGCAATGGTTTCGCCCAATGCTTTTGAAAACCCTAAACCAAAAGCCGAAATAATACCGGTTAAGCCCTTGCGCAAAAAACTATGTTTGATGGTTTCCCATTTTGTAGCGCCAAGCGCTAAAGAAGCTTCACCAAGCTCTACGGGCATTTGCCTGAACACTTCCAGCAGCATATTCAGTATGTATGGAATGCTCATTACGGCAAGCACAATGGCGCCGGCGAGCAAACTGTAACCAAGCGATTCTTTGCCAAAGAATGGGGCTATTTCATTTCCAACCAGTGGAACAACTACCAGCAAACCCCAAACGCCATATACTACAGAAGGTATGCCTGCAAGAATATCAATAACGGGCCGCATGAATTTTAAAAGCCATTTAGGTGCGTACTGGGTAAGATAAATTGCTGATAAAAGGCAAAGCGGTATTGATATTATTAATGATAATACAGTAACCCAAACCGATGATACGATGAAGGACCAAAACCCAAACCTGTTATCAGAAGGAAACCAATCTTTTGAAAATACAAGTTCGCTTAACCCGTGCTCGCTTAATAATGGCGTTGATTTAAATACAAGCCCTGTACCTATTGCCAGCGGCAATAAAAGGCAAAATGTAAGACAGGTTACCATCCATTTGGATGAAATGCTATCAGCTAATTTCCTGGTTAATAACATTGGCGGTAGTTTAAAAACATGTCTATTAACCGGGCAGTGCTTTCATGCCATAGCGCAGTCATGAAAGCTTTAATGCCCGGCATTAATAATTACAACACAACTTTTAAAGTTTTTGAACCTGTTCAGTTAAGGTGCTTTCAGACAGGGGCACATAACCCGCAACATGCACAAACTTCTGTCCGTCGGTTAACACCCATTTAAAGAAATCCAGCAATTCTTTTTTCTGTGTTTTACCTTTTGTAAGAAAGTACAGGTTTCTTGCAGGCGGTGAAGGAAATTTACCATCATTTACAGCCTGCAGAAATAAACTGAGATTACCATAAAAATTCTCCTCTGCATCAATTTTGCCATTGCCATTTACATCAATGGGTACTACATCAATACCGGGAAGTTTATTGCCTGTTTTCTGATCGAAGACAAAGAGCGTATTGTTATATCCGATCCCTTTTATATCTTTTCTTACTGCATCCGCCACGCCGGGATCTGCATTTACGCCAATGCCTTTTAAATTCTCCTGTTTCTTTCCGAAGAAAGCAGCCCATGAATCTGCAGCGCCCGCAGCATCGGCCCTTGTATAAACATTTATATTATCAGCGCCGTCGCCTTTGCCTAATAATTGCTGCCATGTTTTAATGCTGTTATCAACAAATATGGCATTGAACTCTTCTTTCTTTACACCACGTGCCTGCACTTCGTTATAAAGAGGGTTTTTTACATTCATAGTGGGCAGCACAGCATCTTTACAAACTGATAAAGACCAAACGCCTTTTTCTTTTTCCGCATCCGAGAGTTCTCTTGAAAACATGCCCACATCAACCGCGCCTGCAAGGCAATCTGTAAGGCCTTTGCCAGCGCCGCCGGCCTGTACATCAAACCTTATTTCGGGATGAATTTTATTGTATTCGGTAACCCAGGTTTGCACAAGCGGGTATAAAGCGAATGCACCGGAAAAAGAAATAGAAACAGTGTTACCTGAACCTGAAGTACCTTTTTCTCTTTCTGAACCTCCGGAGCAGCCGGCGATGAATAAAGAAAATAAAAGAATTGCTATAGATGTTTGCTTAAGCATGGTATTATTTTTATTAAGTCTATATATTTAATAGGAATTTGAGATATAAGTATTACTTCCTCTAATCGTTTATTAAAAGGTAATCTTTCCAAGTGCTGGCGTAAGCTTTAAGCTTATGTATGCGAAGCAGGGAAATGCGTTTGTATCACCGCCTCTTTTTATAACTGTCATGGAGTTGGTTACAGCAGCCCAGCAAAAACCTGTTTCAAGGTCTGTAAACTTATTAGGTTTGTAATTAAAGCGCAGATCATTTTCAAAACCCAGGTATTTATTTACGGGGTTGCCCTTATAAACAAACCGCGATTGGGAATAGAATAAATGGCTCTCTATACGAATACCAATCTTATTTTTATTATACCATACAAATAGATATGGGTTAATTAATCCGGCGCCATTAACGTCTCCGGGAAAAGAAGCGAAATAATCAAGGTTGCCCATAAACCTGTGTGCCACACCATATAAAGGCACAAAGTTTTTATCTTTTGAAGGATGGGTTGAGCTGTCAGCGCCACTCAGGTATTCCATGCCAAGGCGAATAGTTACAGGGCCATTAGAATATTTCACCTCAGGCTGAACATAATAGGCGCCTAATTTTTTTCCTGATGAATCTTTGCCATATTGATAATAAGCGGCTACGGTTGCATACCAGTTCTCAGTTGAATATTCGAGCCTGCCGCCGCTGGTAAACCTTTCGTGGGTTGTTGCATATTTCCCGGGCACAGAACTTTGATATCCGTCTGCAGAATTAATTGTTGTAAGGAAAAACTTATCCGTCACCTTCCAGTTGAGGT
>JAEWJV010000007.1 GCA_023386395.1 Bacteroidota bacterium | reverse complement strand
CCGCAGGACAGATGTATTAAGTTTTGAAACAAATACATTAACAGAAGATGTAACGCTGGCCGGCCCTGTTATAGCAGATTTAATGGTAAGCCTTTCAACTACCGATGCAGATTTTGTTGTAAAACTGATAGATGTTTTTCCCGACGATTTTAAATACAGCGATACAGATACATATTTAATGAACGGCTATCAAATGCTGGTGCGTGCTGAAATTATGCGCGGCAAATTCCGCAACAGCCTTGAAAAACCTGAACCTTTTGTGCCGGGTAAAATAGCACAAGTAAAATATGAATTGCCCGATGTGGCGCATACGTTTAAAAAAGGTCATAAAATAATGGTGCAGGTACAAAGTTCCTGGTTTCCTTTGGCTGACAGGAATCCACAACAGTTTCTTGATATCTATCATGCAAAAGACGGTGATTTTATAAAATCAGATATAAAGGTTTATCACGATGCAAGCAATGCTTCAAAGCTGGTATTGCCAATAGTGAAGTAATAATACTCACTTATTAAAAAATTAGCTTTAAAGAAGAAATCTTTGGAATTAATTATTAAAGACTGAAGGTTTTATTTGTTTGTCTATTCACTGTTAACAACTACTTAGAAAGTTCCGGCGAACCCTGGCTCAACACTTCCAATGCCTTTTTAATCATGGGGTCGGTTGTATTGGCAAATTCATAATAACCTTCACTGCGCCAGATTTGCCTCGCCAGTAAATTTTGCATTTGCTGCATTACAAAGGTTCTGGCAGATGCATCAAAGCTTTTTATATCCAGGGAATCTCTTATAGCAAAGTTTTGCAACTGTTTCCACTCATCTTCGCCTATTGCATATTTCTTCATTAATTCACCGGGCGATTTAAATTGTTCTAACTGGGTTTTGTGTTCTATATAATAATTGTAAACAAAATTTCTAAGTGTGCCTCTTGTAAATAATTCAATCACTTTTCGTGGCTGCGAAGTGGTATCATACGCCACAAAAATATCGGGCGTAATACCGCCGCCGCCATATACCAAATGCCCGGATGGTGTTTTATAGGCCTGGCCTTTGGGTTTTGATGTGTCGCCAACAATAAGTTCGCCGTCATGATAACGGTTCATTAATTCTTCCTGGTATTGTTCGCGGCCTTTATCGTAAGGCTTCTGAATGTTTCGTCCGAGGGGCGTATAATAACGTGCTACAGTAAGACGCACCGCCGATCTGTCGCTCAGGTTAAATTGCTGCTGTACCAAACCTTTGCCAAAAGTTCTTCTGCCAACAATAGTAGCCCTGTCCCAATCCTGCAAAGCGCCGGCAACTATTTCACTCGCTGATGCAGAAGTTTCATCAACTAACACTACCAGTTTACCTTTTTCAAAAACCCCATCTTTGCTGCAACGGTAATCGGCCCGCGGAGAATGTTCTCCCTTTGTATAAACGATCAGTTTATTTTCATTTAAAAATTCATCGGCAATATTAATGGCCTGCTGCATAATGCCGCCGCCGTTTTCACGAAGGTCGAGCACCAGTTGCTGCATGTGCTGCGCCTGCAGTTTTTCCATAGCCTGCATAAATTCACGGTAAGTGGTTTCTGCAAATTTGTTCAGCTTTATATAACCGGTAACGCTATCTAACATATAGGCTGCATCCAGCGAATACAAGGGTATGATGCCACGGGTAATTTTTATCTTTTTCAATTCTTTACCACGTATAACGCCAACCGTTACATTAGAACCATACTCGCCTCTTAACTCCCTGCGGATAACAGTTGTACTAACATCTTTGCCGGTTAAATTCACCGTATCATTAACGCTTACGATCTTATCGCCAATCTGGATACCGGCTTTGAATGAAGGGCCATCGGGAATAACGTTCATTACATTCACCGTATCATTGATCATTTGAAATTCTATACCAATGCCCTGGAAATTACCCTGCAGATCTTCGTTCAAAGCCTGCAGGTCTTGTGCCGGAATAAAAACAGAATGCGGGTCAAGCCGTTCAAGCACGCCGGTAATGGCAGGCTCTTCAAGACTATCCATATTTACATTATCAACATACTTATTTTTAATAAGGCTCATTACTTCCTGCAGCGGCGATGAAATAGTATTCTGCAGGAAAGAATTACCACCCGTGGTTTTTGCACGAAGCTGGTAACCTATCATCATACCAATAATCATAACAACTGAAAATATAAGAGGAAGCCAAACCTGCAGTTTTTTTCGCGCCATAAATTTTCTCTTTGTATCTTGAATTGAAAGCGCGAATATCGCAATTAGTATTAATTGTTTCTTGTTAAACGTAAATATGGCAACAGTTTTAATTGCAGACAGCGGCTCCACCAAATGCGAATGGAGACTGCTGAATGAAGGAAAAAGCAAAAAAATTTTTACAACCGGTATAAGCCCTTATTTTTTGAGCGCCGGTCAAATACAGCTTCTATTAGAAAAAGAATTGCTCCCGAAAATTAAAAATGCAGTAATTGATGAAGTGTTTTACTATGGAACAGGCCTGAAGGATGATTCCAATAAAAGGCTGATTAAAAATGTACTAAAAAAAGTTTTTCCGGGAACAACGGTGGAAGTACAGACAGATTTATTTGGCGCGGCAAGGGCTTTAAGCATTAATGAAAAAGGCGTGTGCTGCATATTGGGCACGGGTTCTAATTCCTGCTATTACAACGGCAAAAAAATTATAAAGAACAGCCCGGGCTTAGGTTATATTTTGGGCGATGAAGGCAGCGGCGCTTACCTTGGTAAAAAAGTAATACAGTATTTTCTATACAATACTTTCGACGAAGAGCTCATGTTTGCTTTCAATGAAAAATATAATACCAATGCCGATGAGATTATTATGAATGTTTATACAAAGCCGCAGCCTAACCGTTATCTCGCTTCTTATGCATTGTTTCTTGCAGAGAACCGCGGCCATTACATGATAGAAAATATTATTGAAGACGGGCTTAATGATTTCTTTTTTACACACCTTTCCAAGTACACGGAAAGCTGGCTGTACCCGGTTCATTTTGCAGGAAGTATTTCGTATGGATTTAAAGATGTGCTGAAAAATTTATGCCATAGCTATGAAATGGAAATGGGCACAGTACTGAAGCATCCCATGGATGGACTGGTGAAATATCATTCAAAATAATAGTTCGCCTGCCTTACACGGATTGTTGCAAAACGCCTCCTCTAAATTGTCGTATATGCGCGGGTGCAAATGAGTCGCTATTCTGATGTAAACGGGCTTAACATGTATAATGAAATATATGGGGAAGGCGAGCGTGGAATTCCTGGATAACGGGAATTGGGTACATCATTATATTGTTGATATAATAAATGAGTTTTTGAATGATTAATATGAACCGCAGATGCATTTAACCCAGGTAATGTATCAATAAAAAGGCTGCATAATATGCAGCCTTATAGTTTATCGCAATAAGATTATTGCAGTTTACTCCCCGTCAACCGGCTTAATAATATAACTGTAAGTATATTGTTTATCGAGCAACCTGTATTGGTTATGCGGTAAAGCTCCCCAGCTGTTATCGCCGCCAACACCTCTTTGTTTCAGGTCGATATGAATATTAACAGCATTATACGGCGGAAGATCAGACGGGTGCTGCTGCTTTTTTGTATTGCCCGGATCAAGGTCTTCATCCCGGTGCTGGATAGCGCTGAAACATATTGGCTGCACGCCTTCTACACGCAGGCCGTTGCCTTTGGTATCCGTTAATTCAAACCAGCGTACGTCTGTTTTATAACCGCTCTCCTGCGGCCTTATATAATTATACATATATTGATTTTCCACGCTGTCACTATACAAGCCAACGAAAGCAGATTCATTCCTGTCGTTATAATTTTCCCAGGGCCCGCGGCCATAATAATCAAGGTAATGATATTGCTCCGGCAGTTCTGTGCGCATGCCGAAACGCGGCAGTTCAGGCAAATCCCGCCCCGTCATATCTATGGATGCCGTTATTTTTATGCTGCCATCATTCTGAATGAAATATTCAACCGTATATGGCACATTAATGCCGGCCAATTCATAATCAGCCTTTATGCTTACACCGTTTGAATCCTGGCTGCTGGCAGTAACATTTTTTACAATAATGTTTTCATGTGCGTTACGCCATATACCAAGTTTCTTCGGCATGTTATTACCAAAATCATTATCCGTGGGCGCACGCCAGAAATAAGGCTGCGGCAGGCTATTCAGTTTTACGTTTAAGCTTTTATAACTGGTAAAAATGCCTCTTTTCAAATCAAATGTTCCCGATACAAGACCTGACTGGAAATTGAGTTTTGTTGAATCTTTTGCAACCTGCAAATCGCCGGTGATTGAATAATCTTTTGTAAAATAATCACCGGTTAATTTAAACTGTTCGGTTGCCACAACATGCCCTAAAGGAATGAGGCTGGTTGCATTTTTTGCAGTAGCTGCAATATTGAGAAAGTATTCATCACCTGTTGAATCTATGGGGGGAATTGGCAATGTAACGTCTTTATATTGCCTTGGGCTTAATTCTACAGCAAAATTCCCTTCTTTCACCTGTTCGCCATTCCTATATAACTGCCATTTAAAATTATATTCATTAAGATTGGTAAAGGCAAAAAGGTTCTTTACGGTTATAATACCTTTTGAAATATTCTTTGCACTGAAATAAATATCCTGGTAAACTTTTTTCACTTCATTCAGGCCGGGATGAATGGTGCGGTCTGCTGCAATCAAACCATTGGCGCAGAAATTTTCATCATTATGCAAATCAAATCCGCCCAAATCGCCGCCATAAGCATAATACACATTGCCTGCCGCATCTTTTGCGCGCATGCCCTGGTCTATCCAATCCCATATAAAACCACCCTGCATTCTTTTGCTGCTGTAAATTATATCCCAATATTCCCTGAAGTTGCCACTGCTGTTACCCATTGCGTGTGCATATTCACACATAATAAAGGGCCTGGTTTTACTGCTGTCAACAGCATAACTTTTCATGTGGCTGATAGATGGGTACATAGGACAAACAATATCTGTATTCCAGTCTTCGCCAGCCTGTTCAAATTGAACGGGGCGTGTATCATCCCTTTGTTTTATCCATTTATAAGCATCATGAAATACAGGGCCGTTACCACATTCATTACCCAGCGACCATATAATAACAGAAGGATGATTTTTATCGCGTTCCACCAAACGCCTTTCCCTGTCCATAAACATAGGCGCCCACTGTGGAAGGTATGCAGGGTGTGCAGTGGTATCAAAAGACCCCTGCCCTGTTGCACCCATGCCATGCACTTCCACGTTAGCTTCATCAACTACATACAAACCATATTCGTCGCATAACTTATACCACAGCTCATCATTGGGGTAATGGGAGCAGCGCACTGCATTAATGTTATATTCCTTCATTAACTGGATATCCCGTATCATCAATTCTTTTGAAGGCACATGGCCGTTTACAGGATCGTGCTCATGCCGGTTTACACCATGCACCACCACAGGAACGCCATTTACAAGCAGCTGTGAATTTTTTATTTCTACTTTCCTGAAACCAATTTTAGAGCCTGTATAGGACACTACATTGTCGGCTGTTTTAAGCGTGATAATACAACTGTATAAATTAGGTTTTTCTGCACTCCATTTCGCAGGATTGGGAATCGTGCCACTAAACTGTACAACCCTTAAACTTTCATTGAACGGTTTTACACTTTGCTGTTGCGAAAAAACCCTGTCGCCCGATTTATTGAATATCTCAAGCGTTACACTGCCATAGTTTGTGGTATCGCCGGTAAACCTTCTTAGTGTTATATAACTGTTGAATGACCCATCCCTGTAAAAATTATCAAGTCCTGCTTTTAAAAAGAAATCCCAAACGGAAAGTTTTGGCAGGGCATATAAAAATACATTACGCTCAATGCCGCTTATACGCCAGAAATCCTGGTCTTCAAGATAGCTGGCAGCGCTCCATCTGAATACCTGCACGGCCAATAAATTATTGCCTTTTTTAAGATAGTGTGTTATGTTGAATTCCGCCGGTGATTTGGCTGCGGAGCTTACGCCCACTTCGCGGCCGTTTACATATACAACAGCATAGCCCGTTATAGAGCCAAAATGCAGCAACACCTGTCTTCCATCCCACCCGTCTGGTATTGTAAATTCCCGCCTGTATGTACCTACAGGATTATTGCTGCCAACATAAGGAGGATTTTTAGGAAACGGGTAAATAATATTCGTATAGATGGGAGTGCCAAAACCCTTCATTTCCCAGTTGGAAGGAACTGTTATATCATTCCATGCCTGTGTATTCAGGCCTGGTTCGTAAAAATTTTTTATACGGGTATCAGGATCTGCAGCGTACACAAATTTCCAGATACCATTTAAAGATTTATAATATGGAGAATTGCTGTAATCATCATTTATAGCATCCGCCTCGTTTGCATACAGCATAAAAGATGCATGCGGTTTTTCTTTATTCTTTTCGAAAACAATTTCATCTTCCCATGGATTATTTTGCTGCTGTGCTAAACATATAAAAGGTAATGCAAATTGCAACGCAAGCAGCATACATATCCTAAAATGTTTGACCGGGGTTTTTGAGAATATTTCAGGCATTTTATTATTTACCATTTTAATTTTTATCAGTATAATGATTGTGCTTAATGATTTTAGTTTTCCATCCCTCTGTTAGTCTTAACATATCTCTCAAAATTATTCCGGAGCATATTATTTCCGTTGAAATACCCGGTATCGTTGGTTAGTTTATACCGTGCAGTTAAGCGTTTGATACAACAACAGTTTGAGCAACCAGCGATGTTCCATTTTCGATGCTTGCAATATAATAATCCAGTTCTTTATTGAATGCCTGTTTATATAAAGGCTTTAGTTTTTGCACCAGGCTTTCAATGGCATCTTCTTTAATAATATTGATGGTGCAGCCGCCAAAACCACCGCCCATCATCCTCGCTCCTATTACATCAGGATTGTCTTTTACGGCATCTACCAAAAAATCAAGCTCTTCACAACTCACTTCATATTCCCTGCTCAATCCTTCATGTGTGCGGAACATTTTTTTACCCAATGCTTCTACATTATTTTGCTGCAAATCGGCACAGCCCTGCAGCAAACGCTGAATTTCTTCCACTATGTATTTACATCTTTTATAAATCAATACATCTTTGGGCAGCACGTATTCATCCAGCATTTGTATAGTAGCGTCCCGCAAGCTCGTTACTTCCGGATGATGTTCTTTTATCCAGGCAACACCCTGTTCACATTGCTGCCTGCGTTCGTTATAAGCCGAAGAAGAAAGCGAATGTTTTACGTTAGTATTCAGCAGCAGTATTTTACAGTCTTTTAATTCAAATGGCACATATTCATATTCAAGAGAACGACAGTCTAACTGTATTACATGATCTTTTTTACCGAACATGGAAGCAAACTGGTCCATAATGCCGCACATTACACCGGCAAATGTATGTTCTGCTTTTTGCGCCGTTTGCACCATCTGCAGTTTTGATAAGCCAAGCGCGAACAATTCATTTAAAGCAAAAGCGGTTGCACACTCAACGGCAGCAGAAGATGATAAGCCTGCGCCAAGCGGCACATCGCCGTCAATTAATAAATTAAAACCACCGATGCGGAATCCTTTTTTCTGTAGCTGGTCAACAACACCTAAAATATAGTTGGGCCAATGCTTCTCACTTATTTCAACGGCATTTGTATTTACAACATGGCTTTCATTATAATCGCCGGCATACAAATGAATTTCATCATCATTGCGCCCGGATACGGCCACGTAAACCGCTTTATCAAT
>JAEWJV010000598.1 GCA_023386395.1 Bacteroidota bacterium | reverse complement strand
GTATTACAGGCGGCAACCCGCAATTAATAAGCACCATAGCCAAGGCAGCTATTGCTACCGGCGCCAACGGGCTGTTTATTGAAACACATCCCAATCCTGCCAAAGCCAAAAGCGATGGCGCCAATATGCTTCATTTAAATTTAATAGAAGACCTGCTTGAAAAGCTGGTGAAACTGAGAAAAGCCGTAGTAAGCTTATAAATATTTAAGCGGGTTTCTTCTTGCAGACAAAATATATTTCTTTATGTTCAGCCAAAAGGCCATCACCATATAAACAATTATCGGCGAGCCCATGGTTAAAAAAGAAATGTATATAAACCACATGCGTATGCGGCTCGTGGAAATGCCAAGCCGTTCGCCCAAAGGTTCACACACACCAAATGCACGCCACTCAATAAGCTGTTTAAGTTTGTACATGTTTGCAATTTAGAAAAAATAATTTTCCTTCAGAAGCATAATATTTTCTTTTTAACTGTTCATTTCTGTTTTACGGTATTGAAATGTAAATTTGCCAGGTTCTTATAAATTATTATTATTTCCGGCAGTTGATACGTTGTGGCGTCGTCCCTTGTGTCACTCCCTTGTACTTTAGGTTTTCAAGCATCTTTTAAATATAACACATGGCATTTGATATTGAAATGATTAAAAAAGTGTACAGCGAATTGCCTGCTAAAATTGCTGCTGCACGCAAAGTTCTTAACCGTCCATTAACCTTAGCAGAAAAAATCCTCTTTGCACACCTTTCTCCTGAACAATCGCTCGAAGCATTTGAGCGCGGAAAAAATTACGTAAATTTTGCACCTGACCGCGTGGCTATGCAGGATGCAACAGCCCAGATGGCGCTGCTTCAATTCATGCAGGCGGGCAGGCCAAAAGTTGCCGTGCCATCCACTGTACACTGCGACCATTTAATACAGGCAAAAGTTGGCGCCAAAGAAGACCTCGCCACAGCGCTCGAAGTAAATAAAGAAGTATACGATTTTCTTGCTTCTGTTTCTGATAAATATGGTATTGGTTTCTGGAAGCCCGGTGCAGGTATCATTCACCAGGTGGTATTGGAAAATTACGCTTTCCCCGGCGGTATGATGATTGGGACAGACAGCCACACACCTAATGCCGGCGGCCTCGGTATGATTGCCATTGGTGTTGGCGGCGCTGATGCCTGCGATGTGATGGCGGGATTACCCTGGGAATTAAAATGGCCTAAACTTATTGGTATAAAACTCACCGGTAAAATGAGTGGCTGGACGAGTGCAAAAGATATTATTCTCTGGGTGGCCGGGCAGCTAACCGTTAAAGGCGGTACCGGCGCTATTGTTGAATATTTTGGCGAAGGCGCTGATAGCTTCAGCGCAACCGGCAAAGGCACCATTTGTAATATGGGCGCTGAAATAGGAGCCACCTGTTCCTTGTTTGCTTATGATGAAAAGATGGCAGCTTATCTTAAATCAACAGACAGGGCTGATATTGCTGAGCTTGCAAACGGGATAAAAGAACATTTACGCCCGGATGCAGAAGTATATGAAAATCCTGAAAAATATTACGACCAGGTACTTGAATTGAATTTGAGTGAGCTGGAGCCTTATGTAAACGGGCCCTTTACGCCAGACCTTGCAACGCCTATTTCCAAAATGAAAGAAGCTGTTGAAAAAAATGGCTGGCCTGCCAAACTTGAAGTTGCATTGATTGGCAGTTGCACCAATTCTTCTTATGAAGACATCAGCCGTTCCGCTTCCATCGTAAAGGATGCGGTGAACAAAGGCCTGAAAACAAACAGCGAGTTTACCATTACGCCAGGTTCTGAACAGGTTCGTTTCACCATAGAAAGGGATGGTTTCATCAACGATTTTGAAAGTGTGGGCGGCGTTGTATTAGCCAATGCCTGCGGCCCTTGTATTGGACAGTGGGCAAGGCATATTGATGATCCGAACCGTAAAAACACGATCATCACTTCTTTCAACAGGAATTTTGCCAAACGTAATGACGGCCTTGCATCAACGCATGCTTTTGTTGCCTCACCTGAAGTGGTAACGGCTATGGCCATTGCCGGCACCATTGCTTTTAATCCTATCACAGATAAATTAAAAAATGATAAGGGCGAAGATATTTTACTGAATGAACCACGGGGTTATGAACTTCCGCCCAAAGGCTTTGCAGTGGATGACCCGGGCTTCCAGGCGCCTGCTGAAGACGGCAGTAATGTTCAGGTTGCAGTTGATCCAAATTCACAAAGGCTGCAATTGCTGGCGCCTTTCAAAGAATGGGAAGGTACCGATTTGAAAGGCCTGAAATTATTGATCAAAGCCAAAGGAAAATGTACTACCGACCATATTTCAATGGCCGGCCCATGGTTAAAATTCCGCGGCCATCTTGACAATATTTCAAATAATCTTTTAATCGGCGCCATCAACTTTTTTAATAATCAAACTGATGCTGTAAAGAACCAGCTAACCGGTGAATATGGTTCAGTTCCGGCAACGCAAAGGGCTTACAAAGCTGCGGGCATTGGTACTATTGTGGTGGGCGATGAGAACTATGGCGAAGGCAGTTCCCGGGAGCATGCCGCTATGGAACCACGCTTTCTTGGCGTAAGGGCTATTGTCGTAAAAAGCTTTGCCCGTATTCACGAAACCAACCTGAAAAAGCAGGGAATGCTTGGCCTTACATTCGCCAATAAAGATGATTATGATAAGATTCTTGAAGATGACACTTTTGATATTATTGGTTTAACATCATTTGCACCGGGTGTGCCGCTGCACGTTGCAATTCATCACAGCAATGGCACTTCCGAAACCATTGAAGTAAATCATACGTATAACGAACAGCAAATTGAATGGTTTAAAGCCGGCGCCGCATTAAATATTATCCGTAAAAAATTTAATGCTTCTGCTGTTTAAACATATTAAATGCATTTAGTAGGTAACGATCATGCCCGGGCAACCGGGCATTTTTTTTGAATGGTTTTAATGTTTCCAATAGAATTATAGTAAAAAATGTTTTAGGATTATTGTTTACTTTGTCAATATGTTTGGTGTAACCATTCTTGGAAATAATTCTGCATTGCCTGCTTATAACAGGCACCCCACAGCACAGGTAATAAGTTTAAACGATCAATTGCTTTTGGTTGATTGCGGCGAAGGCACACAAATGCAAATGAACTTATATAAGATTAAACGCAGCCGCATCAATCATATTTTCATTTCGCATTTGCATGGTGATCATTATTTTGGTTTACCTGGTTTAATAACGAGTTACGGATTATTAGGCCGCATTACCGATTTGCATTTATACGCGCCGGCAGCATTGAAAGACATCCTGGATATGCAGCTCAATGTGGCAAGCACCATTCTGCCTTATAAATTACATTTTCATTTCCTGGAAAAAGAAGAGATGATTGTAAATGAAGAGAAATTTTCAGTTGAATGTTTTAAAGTATTTCACCGGATAGATTGCTGGGGATTTTTATTTCGTGAGAAAAAGAAGCCAAGGAAAATAAATATTGAAGCAACAACACGTTACAATGTTCCGGTGGAATTATTCAACCAACTGAAAGAAGGCAGTGATATTGTATTGAATGATGAGGTTATAAGAAACGAAGAGCTCACCTTTGCGAACAGGCCGCCAAAAAGTTATGCGTTCTGCGCTGATACGATATATACCGAAAGCCTTTCTGAAACAGTAAAAGATATCGACCTGCTTTATCATGAAGCTACTTATTTAAAAGATAAAACGGAAAAAGCGGCAAGCCGGTTTCATTCAACCGGGGAGCAGGCGGCCATGCTGGCAAAGCTTTCTCACGTAAAGAAATTATTGATCGGTCATTTCAGCAGCAGTTATGAAACGCTCGATGAGTTTTTAACGGAAGCACAGGCTGTATTTCCCAATACACAACTGGCTTTGGAAGGGCAAACTTTTATTGTATAAGTACTTACATAATTTTTACATTTATCGAACAAAGTAAAGAAGTGAACAGAATATGCAGTTCTGTCAGCTATTCTTCATGCGATAGAATAATATAATAACCTATTGCAGCAGCCATCTGTAAAAATCAGGAAACTCCTGCCGCCAGTATTTTTCATTATGCTGGCCCAAAGGAAAAGTAATATCCTGCATTTCACAGCAATTTTTCCCTTTAATAATATTATACATCTTCTGCATGTCGCGAATCATGGAAGCGCTTTCTTTTTCACCCGCATATAAATAAATACGAAACTTCTTCTGCCATTTTACATTTGCAACATCAGTATAAAGTTGCGGTGTTAACCAGAATGATGGGGAGAAAACGCCGGCCCCGCCAAACACATCCGGATATTGCACCAATGCATATAAAGAAATCAATGCACCCATACTGCTGCCTGCAATAAATGTATGTGCCGCGTCTTTTTGTGTACGATAATTTTTATCAATAAAAGGTTTTAATGTGGTTGCAATAAATTCAAGGTACTGCTTGCCCTCTCCTTTTCCATACTTCGCATCATCGTAAGGATTGTATTCATTCATACGTTTATCGCTGCTGTTATCAATGCCCACAACAATACATTCTTTGTTACCTTTCTTTGCCATTGAATCAAGCGCTTCATCAATCCCCCATTCACCGGCAAATGCTGTTTGCTCATTGAATAAATTCTGTCCATCCTGCATATACAATACAGGATAAGTATTTGTTTTTAGCTTATTATAAGACGGCGGCAAATAAATCCATATACGCCGGTAACGGTTTAACTGCGGCATGAAAAAAGCAGTATCTATAACATGCACATTCGCTGAAGCCGTGTTGGGCTTTGGCTTTTCAGGCGCTGCATCTTTCCAGCCTGTAATAGTAATATTGATGGTTGTATCACCTTTTATATCCGCTATCCTGTTATCAATATCATCGCCTTTTGCAGTTGTTTCAACTTTATCCCAGCTTCCTCTTGTAAACTTAAATTCATAATGCCCCGTATCAACATTCATTACAAGAACACGGCGGCTACCGCCAAAAGGTTTAAGCTTCGATTTAAGGTCTGCAGGATTCCAGTCATTAAAATTGCCCGCAATAAAAATTTCATCCTGCGGTTTGGTTGCTACAGAAGATACAACAATACGCACCATATATTGCGCGCTTAAACTGCAAGAGCAGCCAAACAATAAACAAGCAGCAATTAAATACTTCATACTATCAAAATATATTTATAGAATAATATTAAATAAGCAGCATACAAAATTTAAATACAATTAACAACTACCGGCCACGTTTTGCCTGTTGTATCTTTAAGAATGATTCAAATGCATTTAATGGAAAGCTGCTGAGATTTTGCACAGCCGTTATACCAGCCTTTTGTGCCGTCAGCACACCATATTTTGTATGCTGAAAAGCTTTTACAGAATGCGCATCAGGATTTATTGATATCAATACATTTTTCTCAGTACAATAATCAAGATAACGCCAATCCATATCGAGCCTGCGCGGGTTGGCATTTAATTCAACAACAACATTATGTGCTGCACAGGCATCAATAATGGCTGTATGATTTACAGGATAACCCGCACGGCTCAACAATAATCTTCCCGTGCAATGACCAAGTATGGATGTAAACGGGTTACTGATAGCTTTCATTAAACGCATCATGGCCTTTTCTTCATTCATTTTTAAATTGGAATGAACGGATGCAATTACAATATCAAAGGAAGCAAGCACTTCATCATCGTAATCAAGACTGCCATCGCCGAGTATATCGCTTTCAATGCTTTTAAAAATTTTAAACGGTTTAAGCTTTTCATTCAACTCATCTATCTCTGCATGTTGCGCTTTCAATCTTTCAGCCGTTAAGCCATTCGCATACACTGCGGTTTTAGAGTGATCACTTATAACCAGGTATTCAAGCCCTAACTTAATGGCAGCATTAGCCATTTCTTCAATGGTATTATTGCCATCACTCCATTTGGAGTGACTGTGAATTATAGATTTAATATCTCTTGGCTGAATAATTCCGGGAAGATTATTCGTTGCGGCTTTTTCTATAACGCTTGCCGTTTCTCTTAAACAAGGCGGAACAAACTGAAGCTTGGCCTGCTCAAAAATTGCTTCTTCTGAAGTATAAAAAAACGATTGATCTGTAAGTTCTTTTTTATTCCATTCTTCCAGGAAAGCATCGCTGCAGGAAGTTTCAAACAAACGCTGAAATATCTTTTCTTCTTCCGCATGATAAAAATACAGGAGTATATTTTCTTCCTTCCCCTGGAAAACAGAAGTGGCCGCATCAAGCTTTTCCGTTACAAAATTGTGTTGCAATAAATATTCCTGCAAAACTGCAGCCGGCGCATTGGTAACCCACTCAAGCTTATCAATCGCTTCCATCTGCCTGCGAAAAATACCGGTGATGAAAAACCTGTAATCGCTGAAATTATTTTTCAGCTTATTATCCAGTTCATACGCAAGCTTTTCCACCTGTGCATATAAATAGCTGCCGATATTATTGAGAAAATACTCAATTGCTTCCTGTATGCTTTTCTGTGTTTTTTCGCCAAAGCCTTTGTAAAGCGTAAGCCTGTTTTCGTTGCAGGCATATAGCAGTTCGCCAACCGTTTCAATGCCCATCTCTTTCCATATAACCGTTACCTTTTTAGGGCCTATACCTTTAATGTTCATCATCTGCAATATGCCGGGCGGTGTTTTTTCAATGAGACCGGTTAAATCGGTTATTTCACCTTTCTCAAATATTTCAACTATTTTTTTTGCTGCCGATTCACCGATACCTTTTATGGTGGCATATTTTTCAGCAGGAATTTCAGCAAGCTGCTGCGGCAGCTTATCAATTGTAAAAGCTGCGGCGCTGTAGGCTTTTGCTTTAAAACTATTACCGCCGTGCACATCGGTTAATTTGGCGAGCAGCGAAAACTGGTCAGCAATAAAAGAGTTATCTGCAGTCATTATTCATCAATAATAGTTCAAAATATAGCGTATAAAACGGGCAGGAAGATAATAATAATGCGCATAAAAAAAGGCGGCCATGTGCTGCCGCCTTACAATTAAAACATACATCAACTGCTTAAATCTGTATGTTTAAGTTCCCCGATTGCTCGCCCCTTCCTATAGTTGTATAATTCCATGAATTTAAAATATTGCCTTGTGTATTATAGATAACCTTATAATATACTTCAAGCGTCTCTCTTTTATCATTCACATTGGGAATGGAAATCTGCTGCATCATGGGGTTACCTGATGTGGGAAAATCTTTCAGTTCGGTTGGCTGAAATGTATGCTGCCAAACTGTATCCCTTTTATTGTGTTTAACTCTTAACACAGTTACTTCAAGCGTGGCTGTGGTGTTTTTATAAACAGGCGCAACATAACTGGATGTTTTATACACTTCCACATTAATGCTTTTACTTACTGTTTTTGCTTCCATTATATTTTTAGAAGTAAAGAAACCGATAATGCTTAAAAAGCTGATGGCGGTTGCGGTGATGATTAATTTCGTTGTCATATATAGTTCGATTTTTTTTGTTTTAATTGGTTATGCCAGAATATTTTCAAAGCGAGTACCACAAGGCTTTTTGCAAGCGAAATGGTAAAAAATCACAATTGAGCGGTTTTATAAAATGATGAATGGCTGAAAATAAAATCAAGGCAACCCATCACTGTACGGAAGCGAACAACAATTGAACGGAAATACAATTACTTTAAAGTGAAAGCCCATGCATATTGCAGCGAAACATGAGAACAGGCTGCAGGTTGTTTTAATTCCCGGGATATATTTTAATTGTTTGCAACGGTTTATCGCATTAGGTTGTCAGGAGTTTACAGGAAAGTTTTTCCTTTTATGAAAATTCACCCGGAAGTTCCTCACGGCCGTTGCTAACCTGGTTTTTATATAACCTTACATAGCATTTCAGCTTTAGATACTTTTCTTAACCAGATAATTTGCGGTAATAACATTATGCAGTATAAATTTGGCTGTCCCCGTTTATTTATTACCCAAGCTTATTTAGCATGAACGTATACAAAAATCCATGGAAGATTACAGGTAAAAAAGATATCTACGATAATCCCTGGATAAGCCTTACAGAATACCAGGTTATCAAT
>JAEWJV010000528.1 GCA_023386395.1 Bacteroidota bacterium | reverse complement strand
ATGCATTTATTTTGGCCTGTGTGGTATCAAATTCTGCCTGTAATTTTTTACGTTCATCATCCAAAGCAATTATTTCATCAACCAATTCAGGCTGCTTAAAATTCTTTACGGCAAGGCGTTCTTTTACCCATTCGGTTTTCTGGCGCAGCACATTCACCTGTAACATAAAACTTAAAATTTCGGGCAAATATAAACTTTGCATCAACACCCCTGCTACCTTTGCGCGCTATGATTACAGGAGATGATTTACAGCAACGCTGGTGGAATTTGGAAGCAAAACTTGTTGAACGCTTTGGTAAAAAGCCTGATATGGAAGCTATGTTGTTTTTAATAGGTATGCAGGAAACAGGGTTTATAAAGCAAAAAATAACAAAGGAGCAAAAGCAGGATTTAATGCATGTGGCTATCTGCACTATTTTAAGCCCAAGTGGTTATTATGAATTTGAAAGAAGGGATGCAGACGGCTGGCCTCATTTCAAACAGTTAAAAGAGCATAAAGCCATGCTTTTGCATGAACAGGAAAGCTTTTTAAAAGACCATATTTTATTCTACTTTGAACAACAGGGTTTTTAAATATTATTTATGAGAAAATTGTTATTGATCGCTTTGAGCTTTGCATTTATTACAACTACAATAGGGCAATCTAAGCCGGCCATAAAAACAACAGCTAAAAAACCGGTAACATCAGCTAAAGCAACGCCCGTTTCAAAAGAGAAACTGGTGGAAATTCAAACAGATTACGGAACAATGATTGTAAAGCTTTCTGATTCCACGCCATTGCACCGCGATAATTTTGTAAAGCTTGTAAAAGAAGGATTTTACGATAGCCTTTTATTTCATCGTGTTATACAAGGTTTCATGATACAGGGCGGCGACCCGCAAAGTAAAGAAGCGGACAGCGCTGCTATGCTGGGCATGGGAGAAGCGCCGGGTGGCGGTCTTATTCCCGCGGAATTTAATAATGCCTTATATCATAAAAAGGGTGCTTTGGCAATGGCAAGAACTAATAATCCTGAAAAAGCCAGCAGCAACTGCCAGTTTTATATTGTAGAAGGTAAGCTGAATGATAACAATTTCTTAAACCAGGTTGAATGCAGTATTCGGCAAGCTGGCAATATGGGATTTTACTATAACGATGAGCAGCGTAAAATATACAATACAATTGGCGGCACGCCATTCCTCGATCAGAATTATACGGTTTTTGGTGAAGTGATTAAAGGCCTTGAAGTGATTGATAAAATTGCTTCAGTTGCAAAAGGTGGTAACGACAGGCCCTTAAAAGATGTGCGTATGAAAATGCGTATGCTTAATTAGTTCAAGTTGCCGGATGTTGAAAATAAAAGGTGTGAGTGAAGAATAGAAAATTCTTAAGTTATCATACTTAAAAATAGGAGCAATGCTCATAGCGGATAGAGTTACAGGCTTTTATTGTATTAATTCTTAACAGCAATATCCCTAATAATAATTGGAGGATAATTAAACGGTTCTTTTTTTATGTTCAGTTTATACCGAAGCACCACCTCCCTGTTATAAATTACCTGCAGCCATTGCGCTTCATCGTTGGTTACAATATAATTTGCTGTTATTTTATTACCGTTTATGGTATACGGCTTATTCACTTTAAGACTGGAATCTATAAATGCGATATGCGATGAATCAATTGAGTTAATGTCAGATAAAAAAAGGGCTTTTTTATCGTCAGTCGTTTCTAATGTTATCATTACAGTATCGCCTACTGTTGCACGAATAATGCCTTTGGATGGCTGGTAAGAAACGATCCTGTAATTAAAGGCCGGTTGCTTAAAAGGGGAACGGTTAAATTCAGAAAGCGTGGGCGGGTTGCTTAGTAAAGTCCATTTTACATCATCAGGATAATGATCCTGTATGAAATATTTTGGCGGCGTTAAAAAATAGTAGCCATTATATTCCTTCCGAAAAGCAGTGCCTGAGAAATTCAGATATCCGCTTGCCCAGGTTGCGTCCAGCAAATACCAGTTACTGTCTATCATCACGGCATTCCATTTATGGTTGCAGGCAAACTGGCTGCTATAACCTGCCCTTGCATAGCCAGTAATTACAACGCTTTTTATCCCGGAGAAATCGCAAAGGCTTTTAAACAAACGGGCATATCCATCGCACAAAGCATATTTTCTTTTCAATGTTATTTTTGCAACCCTTTCATCAAGCGATTTATAAACAGAATCGGCATCATAATCAGCTTCCACATTATCATTTGCATTTTGGGGCAGGTAACGAAAGCCATAACGAACGGTGTTATAAGCAATATTGTCCGTTATCCAGTTAAAGATGGAACGCACTTTGTCCATTTCTGTATTATAGGGCGCTGTAAGCAGGTAGGCTAAAGTATCGGGGGCAGTTATATTGCGGCTGTCCAATTTTTTAAAAGCAATAAAATCAGCAGCACTGCTTTGTGAAAAACAGGTAAAGCCGGTTAAAATAAAACAAAGATTGAACAACAGTTTCATACGCCTCAAGGTTCAATGTTCTAAGTTAGAATTCTTTTAAAAACAATAAATAAGATTTTTAAAATGAATTATTCCACAATAAATGCGAACATTTTAATTAACCGCCGGCGTTTATCCATTCAAAAATATTATTCATCTTTGCAATAACGATGCTTCCGGATTATCCACATAAATGTTTTGCTGACAAGCGTATTAATTATTGTTTATTAATGCAGGAACTTGCTATGATGGCGGTGTAAGTCAACCTTCCTGAATCCTCCTTTTTCTATTTTTCATTTAAACCTATTTTTTATGAATGCAACTATTGCTACAAAAGCAAACACTGCTGCCATTGATTTTTTACCGCTACAGGGAACTGACTATGTTGAATTTTATGTAGGTAATGCCAAACAGGCCGCACATTTTTATAAAACCGCTTTTGGTTTTCAAAGCCTTGCATATTCCGGACCTGAAACGGGCGCAAAAGATAAAGCCAGTTATGTGTTAAGGCAAAATAAGCTCACGTTTGTATTAACTACGCCTTTGCAAAAAGATTCGCCAATTGCGGCGCATATTTATAAACATGGCGACGGCATAAAAGTATTGGCACTGCGTGTAAATGATGCAAAAGATGCATGGCATCAAACCACTAAACGCGGGGCTGTAAGTTATATGGAGCCTGAAATCTTGAGTGATGAAAATGGGGAGATTATAATGAGCGGTATTTATACGTATGGCGACACCGTACACCTCTTCGTTGAAAGAAAAAATTATAATGGCGCTTTTATGCCCGGTTACATTGAATGGAAAACTAAATATAACCCTTCTTCAACAGGTCTAAAATATGTTGACCACTGTGTTGGCAATGTGGGCTGGAACCAGATGAATAAATGGGTGAAATTTTATGAAGATGTAATGGGCTTCCGGAATATTTTATCGTTTGATGATGAAGATATTTCAACAGAATATTCTGCATTAATGAGTAAGGTGATGAGCAATGGCAACGGTTTTGTAAAGTTTCCGATCAATGAACCGGCTGAAAGCAAAAAGAAATCGCAGGTAGAGGAATACCTTGAATTTTATAACGGCGAAGGTGTGCAGCATGTGGCACTGGCAACAGATGATATTGTTGAAACAGTGAGCGCATTGCAAAGCAGGGGCGTGGAGTTTTTAAAAGTACCTTCTGTTTATTATGATGATTTGATTGATCGCGTTGGAGAAATTGATGAAGATATCCGGCCTTTAAAAGAATTGGGTATTTTGGTTGACCGTGATGAAGAAGGTTATCTTTTGCAAATATTCACCAAACCTGTTGAAGACAGGCCAACATTATTCTTTGAAATTATTCAGAGAAAAGGTGCAAAGAGTTTTGGCAAGGGTAATTTTAAGGCTTTGTTTGAAGCGATAGAAAGAGAACAGGCAAGGCGTGGAAATTTATAAACATGTATGTTAACCGCGTCCTTTTTGAAAAAAAATAATAATTATTGTGAGCACAATCAATGCGGTTAAAGCGTATAAATGTATTGATAAGCCTGTCAGCCTTGCCTAACCAAACCAGGCCTGTTGCGCACGATACAGGCTTATGTAATAATTTTTTACAGAATACTGAAAAAGTTTTAAACGCAGCCGGTTTTAAATGCAGCAACACTTATATTGCAAACAGATAGTATTTACTGCTTATCTTTTAAAATTTATATATTATGAAGACTGCTCACGAAATAATCTGGCAAAAAAAGGCACCTGATAATTTTATCGATGCAGGTGCTTTGGTAATTGATGCATTGAACGAATTAAACGAGGTAAACCTCAGTTATCTTATAGTAAAAGAGAACGATGATGTAACCGGTATCTTCAGCGAAAGGGATTATGCAAGAAAGGTGGCTTTGCAGGGAAGGTCGAGCCGTGAAACAAGGGTGAAAGATGTAATGTCAACAGACTTGCCCGAAGTGCAGGGAAACGATTCTGTTCAGCATTGTATGAATTTATTGGCGGAGCATGGCAGGCGCTATATAATAGTGAGGGATAACGGTGAATTTGAAGGCGTTATTACTATACATGATCTTTTGAGGGAAATATTGCTTCATGGCGAAAGGGCGCTCGATGTGCGCGTAACACGCACATTAATTGAAATTAATGAACGTCCTCCAAGGGTTTATTAAAAGTCATATAATTTATACAATATACTTTGTTTTCGAGCCGGCTTTGCCGGCTTTTTTATTTGTAAAAACTACCTGGCATTCGTTCTTGTTAATATAAGGAACCACTATTCAATATTTGTTTTTAACACAATTATTGAAATAAATCTTAATGTTTTGTTATGTAAGACGGTATGACCGGCGTGTCTTATGTTCTTGGTTAAATTTGTAGGGTTCGTCCTGCTGTTTGTAAGCTTTAAGTTCCGGGTAGTTAGTATAATATTTGTTTGCTTTTACACGGCACTGCTTGTATTCATAATTTAAATGAGGCAATTATTAATGAAACCATTTTTACTTTCACTACAATTTATTTTAATCAGCAGTTTTTTGTTGGCACAAAACACAGGTATTACGCTTACCGGCATTGTTATGGACAGTGCTACTCAAAAGGCATTGCCGGGCTCAACTGTTACAATCAGCTTTAAAGGCCAGTCCGGAACAGTTAACAGATCAGATATTTCAAACCTTGACGGAAAATTTATTGTAGAAAACATTTCCTCAAAAAATGAGGTTACACTCCAGGTTACATCAATAGGTTACGCTGCTATTTCAAAAAAAATAAATTTAACAGACTACGTTAAAAATGGCAACGCCATTAATATTGGCCCGCTCAACTTAAGCGTTCAAACAAATACATTGCAAAGCGTGGTGGTTTC
Source organism: Bacteroidota bacterium (assembly GCA_023386395.1). Taxonomy (GTDB): domain Bacteria; phylum Bacteroidota; class Bacteroidia; order Chitinophagales; family Chitinophagaceae; genus Parafilimonas. The sequence goes on along the minus strand of JAEWJV010000528.1, from coordinate 5,026 downwards.
AACGCAGGCTGTACCCGCTATGAAGTTTGGTATTGACAGCAAGATTTTTAATGTCGAAAAAAACATTGCCGCACAGGGTGGAACCGGTGTTGATGTAATGAAAAATATTCCATCTGTTTCAGTTGATGCAGAGGGTAATGTGCAATTGCGCAACAGTACGCCACAAATATTTATAGATGGCAGGCCCACTATTTTAACGCTTGATCAGATTGCTGCAGACGATATCGCAAGAGTAGAGTTAATTACCAATCCCTCTGCAAAATATGATGCATCAAGTTCTGGTGGTATTATTAATATTATATTGAAGAAAAATAAAACCATCGGGCTTAATGGCATTGCCTCTGTGGGTGGTGGTACACCGGGCGTTTTAAATGGCAACCTTAATCTAAATTACAGGGCAAAGAAATTCAACTTTTTTGCAAGTGGCAATTATAACAGGGGTGAAGGCACGGCTACAGAAAAAACATACCGTGAGAATAAAGATAAAGGCCTTATAACAGATTACTTTAACCAGTCAACTGATAACAACAGGCTCCGCCAGTTTCATTCTGTAAGGTTTGGTGCTGATTATTTTCTTGATGATAAGACCACCTTATCCTTTATGCAGGGGTTTCATAACGGAAAGTTTGCCAGTGATCAAAAACAAAACCAGGAATTTTATGATGCAGACAAAGTTTTGGATCATACAGGTGTACGTTTAGCAACGAGCGACGGTAATTTCAATAGAAGCAGCAGCAGGCTAAGCTTTGAACGAAAATTCGATAGCCCTGATAATAAACTTTCTGCAGATATAACGTACAATACAGGCGGAAGAGATAACAGCGATTACATCGTAAATAATTTTTATAATCCTGATGGCAGCGCTTATGCACCTGTAACCCGTGTGCGTAACAGCGGTTTAACGGATGAATACCAGGTGGTGGGCCAGATTGATTACAGCCATAAAATAAACGATAACAAACGTATTGAATTTGGTGTGCGGAGTTTTTATAACCATAATAAAAGCAATTTTGCTACATATTCAATAGATCAGGCTGAGAATGAGACGAAGCTTCCTTTAAGTAATAATGTTAAGTACACTGAAAAAGTAAATGCCGGTTATTTTAATTATGCCAATGGATGGAAATCGTTTGTTTACCAGGTGGGCTTGCGTGTTGAGCTTTCGGAACTTGATGGTTCTATGATTGACAGCAATCTGAATTTCGGCTATAAATTTCCCGATGGGTTTAAAGACCTTAATTATGCATTGTTTCCAAGTTTCTTTCTTACAAAGCATATAAGCGAGACGGAAGATATTCAGTTTAATTATTCAAAAAGAATAAGAAGGCCGCGTTTCTGGGAAGTAAACCCGTTTATAGATATTGATGATCCTTTAAATATTTCACAGGGTAATCCTTCATTAAAGCCTGAATACACTAATTCTTTTGAATTAAATTATTATAAAAGATTTGCTGAAAATAGTGGCAGCTTTCTCGGCGTAATTTATTTTAAGAATAATGTGGGCGATGTTACAGAGTACAGCGATACCATTCCGCAATCACTGTATGAACAATTAAACAATGCGGCTGTTTCTCCCAATGCTATTCTCAGCACCTTTATAAATGCCGGTTATGAAGACCGTTGGGGCGCTGAGCTTACACTTCAGAAAAACATTACCAAGGCATTAGATTTTACTTTTAATACAAACATGCAATACTCTGTTACAAAAGCGAACGTAGGTGATTTAAACCTTAATAACAGCGGGTTTAATTATAACGCCAAACTTATAGGCAATTATAAAATTGTTACGGAGGCAAGCAAGTTGTTTAATAATCTTGGCTTCCAGGTAATTGCTGATTATGATGGCCCGCGGGTAATACCGCAGGGAAGAAATAAAGCACAGTTTAGCACCGATGTGGCTGTGCGCAAAGAATTCTTTAAAAAGAAAGCAGGTGCCCTCTCATTAAGCGTGAACGACCTGTTTAATTCGCGTAAGTTTGGAACTATCTATGATACAGATGATTTTTACCAGGATGGTTACCGCCGCTGGAATGTAAGAACAGTAAGGCTTACGTTTAGCTACAGGTTTGGTGATGCAGATCTTTTCCGCAAGAAAGATAATAACAACAACAATAATTCTGATTATGAAGCAGCACCTGGCGAAGATTCATAATCAGGCTTAAATGGAACGGCCTGGTTAAGCGTTATTATATATATCCTTTGCAGAAAAAGAAATATTGAGTGCAGGTAAATTAATAATACTTTCATTTTTTGTAAAAGTTTCTGTCATCCATTCCCCGCTTTTTGTTTTGAAATAAAAAATGATAACCTGCTGTTCAGGTTCAACGCATAAATAATATTGCAGCGTTGGAATTTTCTGGTATTGAATGAATTTTCCGGTCCTCATTCTTCAACTTAATCAACCAATCAACTGTTCTTCCCACGTTCATCCTTCCACATTTGATTAAAGGTCTTCTGGCTGAAATCAAGGTCAGCACGGTGTTTCGTCCATGCTTTAAACATAGAATTCACCACTTTATTTTTAAGATTGCCATTTGCCATATTCATCATGCCACGGTTTAAACTCGCCACTTTCCACATTTTCCAGGCAACGCGTTCTGACACGGGGCTATCGCCTTCCACTACAGATTCATGCCTGTTTTCCAGCAATAATTCATGAATGTTTATACGCACAGGGCAAACTTCGGTGCAATTGCCGCACAGCGATGAAGCATAGCTCAAATGTTTCCATTCTTTTAAATTTTTTAGCTGAGGTGTAATCACACTGCCTATGGGGCCGCTGTAAGTTGTGCCATAAGTATGACCTCCAATATTTTTATAAACAGGGCAGGCGTTTAAGCAGGCACCACAACGAATACAGTATAATGCTTCACGGGCTTTATCGTTGGCAAGTAAATTGGTCCTGCCATTATCAAGTAAGATCACATACATTTCTTCAGGGCCATCAATCTCATTCTTTTGTCTCGGCCCGGAAATGATAGTGTTATAAACAGTTAGATTTTGACCTGTTCCAAACGTAGCCAGCAAAGGCAAAAACAAGGCGAGGTCGTAAATAGACGGCAACACTTTTTCAATGCCTGTGATTACTATATGTGTTTTAGGGAAAGCGCTGCTTAACCGCCCGTTGCCCTCATTTTCAGTTATAGAAACAGAACCCGTATCTGCAATTATAAAGTTAGCGCCCGTAATGCCAATTTCGGCTTCCACATATTTCTTCCTGAGTTTTTCACGGGCAATTAACGTAAGCTGTTGCGGTGATAAGCCATCCGGCACATTTAACTTTTCCGCAAATAATTTTGCAATGTCTTCTTTGCTTTTGTGCATTGCAGGCGTTACAATATGATAAGGCGGTTCATCATCTAACTGCTGGATGTATTCGCCTAAATCTGTTTCAATGCTTTCAATGCCCTGCTTTTCAAGAAACTTATTTAAATGAATTTCTTCCGTAACCATGCTCTTGCTCTTCACCACTGTTTTGCAGTTCTTCTCTTTACAAATTTTTCCAATTTCTTTTAGCACATCTTCAGCCGTTTCTGCCCAGATAACCCTGGCGCCTCGTGCTGAAATATTTCTTTCAAATGTTTCCAGCATAACGTCAAGATGCTCAACAGCATTCCATTTTGTATTTTTTGCATGTTCCCTGGCTGCCATTAAATTATTAAACTGCGTTTTGCCCTGCGGCACAACAGCATTGTATTTGCCAATATTGAAATTGATTTTTCTGCGATGATCGAGGTTTGATGCTTTTATAGTGCTTTTGGCAATAAATGTTGATGCTGTTTTCCTGCTCATAATTTTTAACCTGTTGGCGTAAAATTAGTTATTAAATCTTAGCCTGAATTGAAGCAGTTAATGAAAAGAACATACAAGATGATTTTCAGATTACAGCAGATCAGTTATATTTTTGCAACAGATGCGCAGATACAGATCTGCGGCTATAATTCTTTAATGATTTTTATAAATAAGTCAAACAATATTTAAATTGTTATAAAAATGCAGCGTTGAAATTTTTCTTGCATAAACTTCTAACTGCGATATACTAACCTTTATTTTTGCGGCAACAATAAAAAAAATCTAATGGTTGATGTAATTCTTGGTTTGCAATGGGGCGACGAAGGCAAAGGAAAGATTGTTGATTATTTTGCACCCAACTATGATATAATTGCACGTTTTCAGGGTGGCCCAAATGCAGGGCATACTTTATATGTAGGCGATAAAAAAATAGTACTCCATCAAATACCTTCCGGCATATTTCATCAAAATACTACAAACATAATAGGCAATGGTGTGGTGCTTGATCCGGTGACATTAAAAAAAGAATGTGAAGCGGTGGCTGCTTTTGGTATAGATGTAAAGAAGAATTTGTTCATATCACAGCGTACTAATCTTATTGTTCCCACACACAGGGCTTTGGATAAAGCTTCCGAAGTATCAAAAGGCGAAAGTAAGATTGGATCTACGCTTAAAGGGATCGGACCGTCATACATGGATAAAACCGGCCGTAATGCTTTGCGTGTGGGCGATATAATGGATAAATCGTTTATTACTCAATACATTAAATTGCGTTTAAAACATCAGCGGCTGCTGGACAACTTTCACTTTGCAGAAGACATTTCTGCCTGGGAAGAAGAATTTTTTGACGCGATTGAATTTCTGCGTACTTTAAATATTATAAACGGCGAATATTTCATTAATGATAAAATAAGCAGCGGCAAAAAGGTTTTAGCAGAAGGAGCGCAAGGTTCAATGCTTGATGTTGACTTTGGCACATTTCCTTTTGTAACTTCATCCAATACTATTTCAGCCGGTGTATGTACAGGTCTTGGTGTGGCGCCGCAAAAAATAAACAAAGTTTTTGGAGTTACAAAAGCATACTGCACCAGGGTAGGCAGCGGGCCTTTTCCCACTGAATTGCATGATGAAACAGGAGAGGAGTTGCGAAAAATTGGCAATGAATTTGGGGCAACTACAGGCAGGCCGCGCCGTTGTGGCTGGATTGACCTCGTAGCTTTGAAATATACCTGCT
>JAEWJV010000519.1 GCA_023386395.1 Bacteroidota bacterium | reverse complement strand
CAAAGTGGTTATAGGCGCTGCCATGTATGGAAGAATATTTAACGTGAACAATGATGCGGAGAATGGTTTATACCAGCCCGGCAAATTTGATCATGGCATATCATGGAAGGGTTTTAACCAGCAGGATATGGAGCAGCAGGGGTATGTATATTATTGGGACGATACTGCAAAAGCACCTTACATGTACAATAAAACACAGCATAAATTATTTACATACGATAATGAACAATCGATGGCGTTGAAAACAAAATATGCGGTTGATAAAGGATTAAACGGTATTATGTTCTGGCAGCTTGCCGATGATAAGCCAACAGGCGGTTTGCTCGATGCGATTGATGGGGCATTGCATTAAACAAGTTTACTTATGATCAAAATCATATTAACGCAATAAACATTATCCCTACTTTTGCGCAGGATAAGAAAAATTGAAAACCACTACTTCCATATTGCTTCTTTTCATCATCATGGTGCAAACATTCAGTTCGTTTGTATTTGATGCGGCTTATTCCCTCAATAAAAATTATATCGCTGAGAATCTTTGTGTAAATACAAGCAGGCCTGAAACGCATTGTGAAGGCCATTGTTATCTTACTAAACAAAAGCAAAAAGAAGAGGGCAGCAATAAACAGGCTGCTGAAAACAAAACCGAAAAATTGCAGGTATCTGTTTATGAATTACCGCAGGAAATTACTGCCGCCGTTTACCGTACAACTTCACCAATATCTTATGGTGATAATATAAATGTTGAATTACCGGGTTATACTTCTTCCATATTTCACCCTCCTCTTGCATAATTAACTGCAATCTTCACCAGTTATTAATGATCTCTCTTTTTTGCGGGCTGGCATTGCATGCTCCACATTTAATATAAAGTTTTTTATGCAATGCAGTCAGCTTTCAGAAAAATATCGGATGTTTTTATTCCGCTTCAGAATAAATTAATCAATCATGAATAAAATAATTTTTATTGTATGCATAGCTGTAAGCTTCGGTATGGCAGGCTGCCATTCAGCATCAGGTAAAGAAGATCAACAAACCGTTTTTGAAGCAGGCCCGCCAAAAGATACGGTCAAAAAAGATTTCAGCCACGTTGTATTTGCAACAAAAAAAGATACAAGCTGCGGCATGCCTTTAAGCGCAGGCATTGAAGACACTTTACAATTTGATGGCAAAGTGTATGGCTTTTGTTCAAAAGAATGTAAAAATGCATTTATCGCAGTACTTAAAGAAGAAAAGAAGTTATAGTTAAGCAACGTGCTTTGTAAAGCGTTTACTTATGGCGAAGAAAAAGAAATTCCGTGTTGGTCAGCAGATCAGTAAGTTTTTCCTTGGTGTAATATTAATGGGCTTACTGGTTTTTGCAGGCGTTTTTATCTACTCATCTTTTCAAAAAACATTACCGGTTTTGGGAGAGCCCGGCCATACCGTGGGCAACTTTTCTTTTATTGACCAGGATGGCAAAACAATTACCGGTAAAGATGTTGAAGGTAAAATTCGTATAGCAGAATATTTTTTTACCACCTGCAAAGGCATTTGCCCTGTTATGAATAATAATCTGAAAACTGTGCAGGAAGCTTTTAAACAACGCAGTGATGTGATCATTCTTACACACACGGTTGATCCCGGTGTTGACAGCGTTGCCGAATTAAAAAAATATGCGCAGCGCATACATGCTACCCCGGGCAAATGGGAATTTTTAACAGGTAATAAATACGAATTATATAAAATGGCGCAGCAGGATTATTTGCTGCGCGCTGATACGGCAACTGCTGCCGGTGATGATGGTGCATTTATTCATACGCAATACATAACACTCGTTGATAAACAGAATCGTATCCGCGGTTTTTATGATGCTACGGATAAACAATCCGTTCAACAATTAATAGCAGATATTAAAACATTATAATTAATTGCAGGCAGAAAAAACATACAGGTATTTAACGGCATTGGTTTTTGCAATATTGATGATGGCAGAAAACTTTTCCTGCATTTTTATTGTAGCGGATTATTATGCAAACATAAATGATTATGCTGCCCGCTGCATTAATAAAGACAAGCCTCAAATGCATTGCAATGGTAAATGCCGGTTAAGCAAAAAGCTTCAACAAGAGAATAAGAAGGACCAGGACAATACTGAAACAAAACCGGGCGGTCAAACGGAAATCGCTGTTTTTTCAAAATTTCATGCGCCTTCACTGCCACCTGTTCCTGTTGCAGGCATCAATAATAACAAGCAGGTTTTTATTTCCTGCTATCATCCCATAAACTGTTCATCTGGTATATTCCATCCTCCGCAGGCATAGCCTTCAATAGCACGGTCTTATCATGCCGGTTATAAGCATGTATAACAGATCATGCATAGTTTAATTAAAACATTGCTATTGCCATTATGAATAAACATTCAAAACACGTTGCGTCTTTTATAACCAGAACGAAGCGAAACATAACGATCAGATGATTTATGAACACTCCATACAAATTTTGGCACATTGAAAATATTTACCGGGGTGTTGCATCTGGTCTATTAAAAATCATCAGATGAAAGGTATTATTATATTCCTGTTTTTCAGTTTTACAGCTCTCATGGCTGCTGCACAACATTCCGTTTCGGGGAAGGTGTTTGATGCGGTAAGCAAGGAAGCTATTAATGGTGCTGCAATTAGCAGCGGTAATAAAACTGTTGTTTCGGATATTTATGGAAAGTTCACCATTAATACCCGCGACAGCATTTTAAAAATAGGCAGCACAGGGTATGCAACTGCTACAGTTAAATTTACAGGTTTAGATATGGCTGTTGCTTTGCAGCCATCTGTCAACGAACTGGCACAGGTGATAGTAAGTGCTAGCCGTACAACGCAAAAACGCAGCGAGGCGCCTGTTGCAATAGCTGTTATCAATAAACAAACTATTGAAGATACAAAAGCGCAGCGCCTGGATTTTTTGTTGAATAAAGTAAGCGGCGTAAACATGGTGAACCTTGGCAATGAACAACACGAAATGAGCATACGCCAGCCCATGAGCACCAACAATCTTTTTCTTTATCTCGAAGATGGCATTCCATTGCGCACTTCAGCCGTATTCAATCATAATGCTTTGATTGAAATGAATATGACTGCAGCGAAAAATATTGAGATCATCAAAGGCCCTTCGTCGGCTTTGTATGGCGCAGAAGCTATTGCAGGTGTAGTAAATCTTATTACACAATCACCGCCGGCTTATACAAGCGGTTATATCAGCGCACAGTTAAACAACAAGGGTTATAAACGTGTAGATGTACAGGCCGGCGCCACACAAGGCAAGCTGGGATTTATATATAGCGGTTATTATGCTGATCAAACCAACGGCCCTATAGAGCACAGTGATTTTCATAAAACGGCTTCTACTTTCAGGATGGATTATAAAATTGATAGTAAAACCAACTGGAGCAACAGCATTACTTATGTGGATTATTACAGCGATATGTACGGCTCTTTAGATAGTGCACATTTTGCCCAGAAGAATTATGCCGCGCAAAAATTTTTCACTTACAGGAAAGTATATTCATTCAGGGGAAAATCAGTAATGAAACACAACTGGAATGACCACAGCATTACTACAGCAACCTTTATGTACCGTAATAATGCTGTTATACAAAACCCCGCTTACCAGATTGCATCTTATCCTGTTGGGGGCATTGCAGCTAACCCCATATCGAATGATACAGCAACAGGTAACATTAATAACAATAGCTTCAGTTCGTACGGATTATTTATACAACATGTTCAAAAATTTAAATTCCTGCAAAGCAGGCTCATTATTGGCTCGGGCGCTGAAGTATCACCGCAGCGTTTTAATGAAGATTTTATATGGGTGAAAAAGCAAAACGGAAATTATGTAAGCTTTACAAAAGCCAACCCGGATTCGCTGCTGGCAAAATTTAAAACACTTGTTACCAATGCATCCGTTTATACCGCTTATGATTTTGCAGTTGCAAAAGGGCTGCGCATATCCACGGCTTTGCGATATGATGCATTCGGTTATTCGTTTGTAAATTTTCTTACCGGCTCAAAAGTTACAGGCGGCCCCTCCACCGTTACCAATTATCATAAGCTGGCGCCAAAGCTCGGCTTCACCTATAACTTTAACGGTATTGGGTTTTATGGAAATTACAGCCAGGGTTATGTGCCACCGCAGATCACAGATGTGTTTGGCAAAACCAATAGTACTTATTTAAAACCGCAGAATTTTATTAATTATGAAATTGGCGGATGGCTTTCACTGGTGCAGCATAAATTATATATTGACTGGAGCGCTTATCTTATGAATGGAAAAGATGAGATCATCTCTGTGAGAATGGATGACGGCACTTCGCAATCGCAAAACGCAGGCCAAACAAGGCATAAAGGCCTCGAATACGGCATCACTTATACACCGTCGAAGGAATGGATGCTGCGTTTTTCTGCAACCAATGCCAGGCACAGCTTCGTAAATTATATTTCACGCGGTGTGGATTATAATGGCTATGATATGAGCGCTGCGCCAAACTTTTTTTGCAATGCGGAAATAGCCTATAAGCCAAATGCTATAAAAGGGTTGAGGATTGATGCGGAATGGCAGCATCTTGGCAAATACTTTATGGACAATTTAAATACGCATACTTATAACGGATATGATGTATTCAACCTAAGAGCAGGTTATTCAAAACAGCATTATGAAATATGGATAAACGCTTTAAACGTATTTGATAAATATTATTCCGTTTTATCAACTTATTCAGGTTCCGGGTATACTTATCAGCTGGGTGATCCAAGGGTGTTTACGGTTGGTGTTTCTTATAAGTTTGGAAAATGATAACATGAATGTTGTGCTTAAGAAAATTTAGCGTGAGGTCAAACAAATAAATAATGGCAAAACATATTGACATGAAAAAGATAATTCCTTTTTATTCTATCATCATATTCATATTTTCTTCCTGCCACCTGGAAAATAAAGTGCCTTCCATCAGTCTATCGCAGGAAAAGAATATTGACAGTGCACAAAGCTCCTGCCCGTTTCTAACAAAAGACAACAACAATAATATCGTGCTTAGTTGGATAAGAGAAACAGGCTCCGGTAAAGCCATCGTATGCTATGCGGTTTCAAAAGATAAAGGCAAAACCTTTGATAGCACAATAGAGGTTACAGCAAGCGATAATGTTTATCCGCACGGCGAAAATATGCCTAAGCTTATTTTCAAACCTTCCGGGGAAATAATTGCGGTATGGGGCGCTGCCAATAAAAATCCAAGAAATGCTTATGCGGGGCTTGTATATTATTCAATGTCTTTTGACAATGGTAAAACCTGGGCGCCAAAAAAACTTATCACAAATGATACGGCGAGTTATGACCAGCGTTATTTTGATGTGGCATTGTTGCCAAACGGAGAAGCAGCCATCGTATGGCTCGACAATCGTAAAACATCCAATAAAGAAGGCTCCGGTTTATATTATGCCATAACAAAAAATAATGGTGGCTTTCAAAATGAAAGGCTTATCAGTGAGCCTTGCTGCCAGTGTTGCCGTACAGATCTGTTTGTTGATAAATCAAACAACATTCATGTTTTATACCGTGCCATTATTAACGACAGCATTCGCGATATTGCCCATATCGAATCAAAAGATAACGGGCAAATATTTTCACGTCCTGAAAGAATAAGCAATGATAACTGGGTGATTAACGGATGCCCGCATACAGGCCCCTGCATGACTGAGAACAAGGAGGGGTTGCATTGCACCTGGTTTACCGGTGGAAATGAAGCCGGTGTTTATTATTCGAGTTTAACGCATGATGATACTGCTTTCAGCAACAGGGATATGGTTAGCGGTTATGCTGCAAAGCACAGCCAGATTGCATCGATGCCGCAAGGAAATTTAATTACGGTGTGGGATGAAAGTGTGCCTGTGAATGATACTTACAGCACTTGCATAGGATTAGAAGAAAAAGACCCGGATAATAAAAATATCCTTCGCAGGTATATCACAGGAAAGAACAGCGGCACTTCATTTCCCGTAATATGCACCGCTGATAAAAATAAAGTGCTTGTGGCTTTTACAGAGAATAACAACGATAAAAAAACTGTAGTTTTTAAACAGGTAACTTTTAATAACTGATAGATGGTGCAGTGTTACATTAAGTGTGCGTTGTGAGTGGTGAATAGTGAGCAATCAAAGGCTCACTTACAACTGGCAATTTGTTACCCGCTTTAACATAATACTATTCCCAATTTCTTATATTCGGGCAATAACCGCAGCAATAAATCAAAGCATGCGCACAAAAACATTCATCATATTAAGCTTTGTTGTTGTTGTTTTATATGCATTCACCAATATAACAACCCATCAGTCAAAATCAATATTCAAACAACCTTCTAATTTCCCTGAGCCTGTTTATAATTTTGAACAAAACCCTGTAACAAAGGCCGGTTTTAAATTAGGAAGATATTTGTTCTATGATACAAGGCTGTCGGGCAATTATAAAATATCATGCGGCTTTTGCCATATACAAAGCGATGCATTTACACAGCACGGACATATTGTAAGCCACGGTATAAATAACCGCACGGGCATTCGCAATGCACCGCCTGTTATGAACCTGGCATGGGCAACATCATTTATGCTTGATGGCCGCGTATCAACATTAGATAAACAACCGCTTATTCCTATCACCGATCATGTGGAAATGGATTGCTCTGTTGACACGATTATTGCAAGGCTGCAACCGGATAAAGTTTATCGTTCTATGTTTAAAAAAGCATTCGGGTCTTCAACAATTACAGAACAAAATATATTAAAGGCTTTATCACAGTTTATGCTGATGTGCATCAGTGCTAATTCAAAATATGATAAAGTGATGCGGCATGAAGGTGAAACATTTACGGAAGATGAGGCTGCCGGTTATGAAGTATTTAAAAGAACGTGCAACGGTTGCCATAAAGAACCATTGTTCACCGATTATTCATTCAGAAATAATGGTTTTAATATTGTGTCAGCAGAAGATAGAGGCGTTTTTAATATAACGAATGATCCGGCCGATATGTATAAGTTTAAAGTGCCATCGTTGCGCAACCTTGCTTACACCGCGCCTTATATGCATAACGGGCAATTGTATCAGTTTAAATCTGTTATTCCGCAATACAGGTTTTATATTGAAAATAATCCCAACCTTGATGCCTTGCTGGTGCATAATAGTAAACGGGGTTTTGATATCACCAATAAAGAAGCAGAACAACTGGAAGCTTTCCTGCAAACATTAAACGATAGCAATTTTGTAAACAATTCCGCATTATCAGAACCGGATATACAATATAAGGCGGATATTTTTTAATGGATAGGATGATGCCGACATTACATTAGTAAACATGAAGAAAGATATAATCATAAGGGATAAAATCATTACGGTTTTATTTCATTACAACAGGATAGGCATTATAAGCAATGAAGGGTTATTCGAACTGGTAAAGAAACTGCCGGAAGGTGCAATGGAAGAGTTTATATCGGTTGTTAAAAAAGAATATTACGATAATTATAATAAAGATTTTAATGTATCAGACGATTCAATAACCGTGGAAATATGGGGGCATGTTTTTGCAGAACAGTTTGCTGATGCTATAAAATCGCTTACAAACATTAAGCTTATTGATAACCTTGCCGAAAAAATAAATGCGCATTGCGCAATAATAAATATTGGTGAACGGGAACATGATAATAACCGGTTTGTATGGGACGGGCTTGCCGCTTTTAAACCGGCCATAAAGACTTTACTTTTCTGATAAATAATGTGTGGAAAAAAAGATCAGAACTCAAGCCTTATTGCTTGTAGCCTGAGACTTTTGGCATACAACAAAGCACCAAATTTGTTATAATTTATTTATATTCCTGCACAAGGGAATAATTTTTGCTGTTCAGCGTTATTTATATTTATGAAGCATTATATGTTGAGCAAAAAAGCAAGTTTTTTCACTTTAATCTCTGCATTTTTCCTAACCATTTCCGTTTCATCCATTGCCCAAAGCTTTGGCATCTACGCTTCGCCAGGCATCATTAATTACGGCGGCGACCTGCAAAAAAAAGTATATACTTTCAGGCAGGCCAGGTTTGCCATAAGTGGCGGTTTATTATACAATTTCAATCATTTTACCATACGTGGTGCACTTACATACGGAAAAATACAGGGCAGCGATTCCTCCGGTGGTTTTAAAAGCCGGAATCTTAGTTTTCAAAGCAAACTTGGAGAAGCCAGCCTTGCTTTACAGTACGATTTATTCACGCTGGATGAAAAAAAATTCACCCCGTATATTTTCGCAGGTGGAGCGTTGTTTTATCATAACCCTTATACCATTTATGAAGGCAGAAGGGTTAATTTAAGAAACCTGGGCACAGAAGGCCAGGGCCTTTCAATCTATCCCGACAGGGAAATGTATTCACTTACGCAGTTTGCCATACCGCTTGGTGTTGGTATTAAATATAAGCTTACAGACCATTGGCATGTAGCGCTGGAGTTTTGCAGCCGGTTTTTATTCTCAGATTACCTGGATGATGTAAGCAAAACTTATCCCGATGAAGCTGCATTGCTGCATGGGAGAGGGCAACTTGCTGTTGATCTTTCATACAGGGGCGATGAGATTGACCCTGCGCGGACTTTTCCAATTGAAGGTGTACAACGGGGCAGTGCTTCACACAATGACAATTATTATACTTCTTCTCTTTCCATTATCTATATGTTTTCGCGCAGTGAATCGTTTGGCGGCATAGGCAGGCATAAAAAAATGAAAGCACTCGACTGCCCCAAGCTGTAAAGTTGCAACAAGCCAACTATAGCAAACACTTGTCATCAAATTTATTTGCAGGCAGCTTTTTGTTGTAAATACAGGGCGGCAGTACTTAACAATCACGTCGGAGAAAAGTGCCGGGCTTAATTGTTGATATAATGTTTAAGCAGCAAATCAACAAGGCATCATTTCTTTACACCTTCTTTTATTTTTTTATCATACTGCTTTTGCAGCTTGGCTAATGCATCATCATAACCCTTTTGATCAATAAATACCGAAGGATTATACGCATCGCCGGGATGATGTTTTTTATGCAAATCAAACTGGCTGGCATGCGCTGCAAGCCATATATCAAACTGAATATTTTTCATTGCGTTTAAAGTGTACGCGTAATCCTGCTGAATGTGTGGATAAGCAGTAACCTCATTAAAAGGCTTATCAATAATAATGCTCGGCATATTGGCTATAAATACACGGTAAGAAGCATCAGCATCGTGCACCGTAAACAAAAAACTGCATGAACCCTTTGTGTGGCCGGGATGATGCAGCATAATCAATTGCATTTTACCAAGGCTTATGGTATCGCCGTCGTGCAACAAATGGTCTGGATGCACAGGTTTAAATGTAACACCATACTTACCCAGTTCGTAATCAGAAGAGCCGCCACTTTCAAGTACGCCGGCATCTGCCGCATCAACCATCAGCTTTGCTTTTGTTTGTGCTTTAATAGCAGCCATTGCTCCTGTGTGATCATAATGGGCCTGCGATGTAAGCAGGATTTTCGTATCATTAAATTTAAAACCGAGCGTTTCAATATTTTTTTTTATTTGTGATGTCGAAGCGGCTGTACCGGTATTGATAAGAATATTGCCTTTTGTTGTTGTGATAAGATAACAGGCCAGGTCGTATGTGCCGACATAATATAAATTGCCTGCAATTTGAAAAGGCGGGTAAGGTTTTATCCATTCCGGATCAACCTTTGGTTCTGTTACCTGTTGGGCATTTGCTGCAGATGCCAATGTCAGTAGTAAAATAAGACTGATGATCTTTTTAAAAAAATATTGATTCATTGATAACAGTTGTGATTACAAAGCGCCAAATATAAGCGGGATTTGCTTTTCGTTAAAGTATAAGTGCCTGCCGGAAGGGCAAGCACTCATAACCTATATCCGAACAGGAATCCTTTCTCCTGATTATTCTGTTACCGGTAAAGGAAACTCCGCCCACACATCGTCGCCCGGCCTGTCTGTTGGCAGCTCATCTAACTTATTATAGCGGCGCATATCAATCCATCTATGGCCTTCAAAGTATAATGAATAGCGGCGTTCATACAGCATTTCATCAATCAATGCAGTTTGTGTTTGCGGGCCACTGTAATTTCCAAGGCCATGTTTCGAGCGAACTACATTCAATGCCTTTATTGCTTCGTTGAAATTATTCAGTTGAATATTTGCCTCAGCATAAATCAGTATTAATTCTTCATTCCTTATAACCGGCATAGGTGCAGTGCTTGAAGTATAAACCCACACATCACGGTTGCTGCTTAAGCCCGCAGGTATGGATGCCGTTGAATTACGCAAGGCTGTTTTATTAATGCGGTCATCATTTGCAGCAATATCTTCTGCAAAGGATGGATGCGCCACACGTACTTCCCCGTTTTGGTTTTGCGGAATAAATGCCGGGTTCAACTGGTCGCCCGATCCTGTGCCAAACACATTATTTACGCCTGTATAAAAATCGCCGTTCAAATCGAAGAAAGATTCATTCAATGCCGTTAAAGCATCGTTCCATTTTTCTTCATATATATCAACCCTTGCAGCCAATGCACGGTTGAATTTTAATAACCCGGCGGCACTGCCAAATGCGCCAAAACCTGCCAGGGGAAATTGAACATCTGCACCTGCAAGATC
>JAEWJV010000496.1 GCA_023386395.1 Bacteroidota bacterium | reverse complement strand
ATACAAAACGTTGGGCGCCCTGGTTGGCTTTATCGCCGCCCAATTGTATCATAATGTAAGCGGTGGCGCAGTTACGGCTCCAGGTGAGGGCCGACATCATCGGCATTGTATTACCGGTACAGGAAGCCGCCGTTGCAGGCACCATACCATACTGGCCAAAACTTTGCTGCTGATCAACCACCATGGTGTTGGGCGTAAAGCCTGCTTCTTCAATTGCGAGGCTGTATAATAAAGGTTTTATAGTTGAACCAACCTGCCGGCGCGTGTTGGTATTTACATGGTCGAATTTAAAATTCTTGAAATCAATACCACCCACCCAGGCTTTAACGTGGCCGCTTAGCGGGTCCATGGACATGAAGCCGCATTCCAGCATCTGCCTTGAATATTTGATGGAATCATAAGGCGTCATCACCGTATCCTTTTCGCGATTATTATTCCAGGCAAAAACCTTCATATTTGTTTTTTCCTGAAAAGATTTGCGGATGTCTGCTTCAGAAAGGCCGGCTTCTTTTAAATTCCTCCAGCGATCACTGGCTTTCATGGCTGCCTCCAGCACGTTTTCATGGCCTTTCCACACCGATCCGGTTTTTATATCTCTTTGTGAATTGAGGATTTTCTGCATATACGCCATGTGTTTAGCCACGGCTTCTTCAGCATAGATTTGCATTTTGGGATTGATGGTTGTATATATTTTCAAACCATCAAGGTAGAGGTTGTAATTTTCGCCATTGGGTTTTGTATGCGTTTTGCACCATCGCTTCATTTCCTCGCCCAGCACCATCCTGAAATAAGGCGCCAGGCCTGTATTTTCATTCAGCTTTTTATACCTGCTAATATCGATAGGTTTTGCAGTTAATGCACTAGCCTGCGTTTGCGTGATAAAGCTGCTGTTCACCATTTTATTAATGATAAAATCCCTTCTTTCCTTTGCCCTTGCCGGGTATAAACGCGGGTTATAAGCCGTGGGCGCATTTACCATGCCTATTAAAGTGGCTGCTTCTTCAATGGTGAGCCTGTCAGGCTCTTTTTGAAAAAATGTTTTGGCCGCATTCCGGATGCCATAAATGTTATCGCTGAAAGGAACGGTGTTGAGATATAAAGTAATGATTTCTTCTTTGGTAAAGTTGCGCTCCAGCTTTATGGCGATGATGCCTTCTTTTATTTTTTGCGGAATCCTCGTGAATATGTTGCTGTTTTGCCAGTTACTCGTAAAAAGGTTTTTTGCGGTTTGCATGGTAATGGTGCTGCCGCCGCCCTGGCTACCCAATAAAAAAACGGCGCGTGCTACAGATTTGGGGTCAATGCCACTGTGTTCATAAAAACGTTCATCTTCTGTTGCCACCAAAGCTTCTACCGCATATTTACTGATGTCGGTATATTTTACATTTATCCTGTCCTGTATTAAATATTTGCCCATAAGGGTGCCGTCATCTGCAAACACCTGGCTGGCGAGCGAAGCTGAAGGATTTTGCAACTCTTCAATGGATGGCATTTTGCCCAACAGGCCAAAATCTGCCGCCACTATCAATAACACACCTACTATGATGCCTATAAAAAATACCCTCCATAAAATTTTTACAGATGTTTTTATCCCTGATGTTTCCTTTTTTGCATTCCTGCCCATAATTGAAATTAAAATTTGCCCGGTAAAACTTTCTCCAGCATTTCCCTGTAACCGGTTAAATCTTTAGTGTCGTTTAAAATATCAAGATTAGACTGACTTATAATTGTAAAGCTATACTTTTCGGGTTTTAACCAGGGAATAATTGAAGCCGGCGCTTTAGGTTTAACTTTTTCTGAATAAATAAGCGCCTCTGCTGCATCACTGAAAGGTCCTAAAAGCACAATGCTTAACGAATCACTGATCTTGGAAGAACTGATATTTATTTTCTGGTTATAGAAATTTATCTGGTTGTAACGGTTAAATGCATTGCGGGTTTCATTGGCATATACGGGGTCAACCTTGTTTAAAACAATACCTACAAACTGCTGGTCTGAAGCGTTGAAAACATAAGAACGCACCGTAGCTTTCATCTCTTTTGCAGAATCAATAAATGTTTTTGCGACCTGCCCATTCTTTTCAATCACAGAATCTGCTTTTAATTCCTTTTTCTCATCCACCCTGTCCACTTTATTTAAAGTTACAACACGGGATGGTTCGTCTTCCGGCAAACGCGTTACCTGCAGGTTTGTAAGATAATTTTCAATTTCTGAACGCCTGCGCAAAACATCAATCATCGTTTCGGCCTTCTGTGCCAGCGGCGTGCTGCTAAACTGGGTAGTTAATGAAGTAAGTGTTCCAATAGCTGTGCTGTCTTCCCGTTTCGATATATAATAAATTGATTCTATAAACAGCAGTTGCGGCGTCCAGTGGGAATTGCCATACAAACTATCGGCAACAGCTTTTGCCGCTTTGGCTTCATCAAATTTGCCTTCTATAAAAAGATTATAAATCCGCTCATATTCTTTTGTGGAGGGATCTTCTTCCGCTGTTTTCTTAGATTTTTTAAGGCTGTTAAGAATAGCCGTAAACTTCCCGTCTTTATACTTTGTGCGCATAATGGATGCAACGGAATCAGCAGAAATTTTTCTGCCCAGTTTATTGTAGCAATAATGCAGGTTAAGCAATGCTTCTTCTGCATGCACATCGCCGGGATAGCGGGTAAGAAGGCTGTCGTAAGCATTGATGGCCGCATTATAATCTTCCAGGTCATCCTGGAATTTTTTACCATTATTGAAAAAGCCTTCCGCAATTTTTTTGTTTGATTCTTTCAGCTTCTCTTCTGTTAAAGGCAGGTACGACATTAAAACATCGTATGAAATTTGCCCGTTCATAATATTGTCCGTAACAGATCTTCCGGCATTGAACATGGAATCACCCAACGGAGAATCTGGCATATCTAAATCATTGCCATCAGGATTACCCTGGGATGCCGCGGCAATTTGTTTTGATACGGCGGCAATCCTTCTCCAGTTATCCACATCGGGCCGGTTGCCCCAGGTGGAACGGAAACCCGCATAACCGCTGCTTTTCAGAGCA
This sequence comes from Bacteroidota bacterium, assembly GCA_023386395.1. Classification (GTDB taxonomy): domain Bacteria; phylum Bacteroidota; class Bacteroidia; order Chitinophagales; family Chitinophagaceae; genus Parafilimonas. Next base: position 1,291 of record JAEWJV010000496.1, on the reverse strand, counting down.
TTATTATTAAAATACCAGTCGCCTTTGGCCGAGGCCTGCGCTGCAAACAAATCATTTGCCGCTGTATTATTATTGCTTGTGAGCTGAACCGCAGGGTTTATAAATACAGCACTATCTTCATCTTTCAATCCCTGCGCCTTTCTTAACTGGCGTACCGTTTTTTTAATTAAAGCTATCCGGGCTGCTTCAGGCATACGCGCAACCGCCTGCAAACTGTCTTCCATATTAATGATGGTTACATTGGCAGCTATTATTTGCAAAGCCGCAAGCCTTGCGGTTAATCTTGCCTCATCTTCGGCATTGGCAAGACTGCCCGCATCCACGCTGTCGTAAGCTGCTTTGGCAAGAAGGTAATCGGGGCGCGTATATTCGAGATCGCCCAGCAGCATAAAACTGCGGCTGCGCTGCGTGGGATTATTTACATTGTATTTAATGCTTTGTTTGGCAAACTGGTAAGCCCGCCCATAATTACTGTTTTGCATTAACACCTGCGCCGCGGTATAATAGATAAGATCTCGGTAAGCTACGTACCTGTCTTTTTTGGCAAGTTTCAGCAAACTTGTAACTTTTTTATCTGCTGCATCAGACGAATCTTCTGCGGCATTTATAGCATTCAGGCTGGCATACACCGCCATGTAAGGATCAACTGTATGATCTGCGCTCCTGGTAAAATAATCTTCTGCTTCTTTCTTTAATCCGGAAGCCATGAATAATTGCGCGGTTAAATATTCACGCCTGGCCTTATCCGGTTTGCCATCATCCATGCTGGTGGCTTCACTTAAATGATAGGCAGCACTGTCATAAGCGCCGGATTTATAAAAAAGATAGCCGATGGTTTCATGCAGCAATGGCCGCAGGCGTTCGGGGAAATGCGGATCATACCGCAGCATTTCCAGGATAGCAGATGCTTCATGCGGCTTGCCTCCTTCAATATAGTTCTTAGCTATCCATATAATATCTTCATTTCTTTTTGGCTGAGGGCTTAATAGCTTTTTCTTTTCTTTTGTTGCGATAGAAAATTCGGTGCCTGTTTCGTTGCTGCCAACAGGCAGATCATAGCCTTCATCTTTTGGTGCAAATGCATAGTTCAGGTAGGCAAAAACACGTTCAGCGGAATCAAAATTTTTGCGCAGGTAATAAGCCCTGCCCATTAAAAGATAAAGGTCATCCACCCAATCGTTTCTCAGGTCGTGCATAAAAATGCCGGCATTGCATTTATAAATTACCGAATCGATAACATTATCGGCAGCCGTTGCATCAAGGGTATAATTGTAATATGGATGAAGCCTTG
>JAEWJV010000493.1 GCA_023386395.1 Bacteroidota bacterium | reverse complement strand
GGATAGTCTTAATCTCAAGGTAATGGTTAATCTCAGCGGCGGTAATGGCAACAGGTTAAAGCAAATGGTTGATAATATCAAAGCACAATATCCAAAACGTTTTATTGTTTTTGCCAACATCAATTTTGATAATGTTGGCGTACCCGGCTGGACAGAAAAAGCGGTAAAGCAATTGGAAGTAGATGTGCACAACGGCGCCAATGGTTTAAAGATATTTAAGAACCTGGGTTTTTCTGTAAAAGATGTTTCAGGCAAACGTGTTACGATTGATGACCCAAGGCTGGATGCTATATGGGAGAAATGTGGCGAATTAAAAATACCCGTGCTTATTCATACTGCCGATCCTGCACCTTTCTGGCAACCAATGGATGAACATAACGAGCGCTGGCTTGAATTAAAAACACATCCCGGCCGTAAAAGAAGCGATACCGATCCTGCGCCCTGGCAAACGCTGATAAACGAGCAGCACAATATGTTTAAGAAACATCCAAACACAACATTTATTGCAGCCCATTTTGGATGGTACGCCAATGATCTTGCAAAGCTTGATTCATTGCTTACTGCATTGCCTAATGTAGTAGTGGAGTTTGGCGCTGTTATAGCAGAGCTTGGCCGTCAGCCCAAGGCTGCAAAGGCGTTCTTTATTAAATACCAGGAGAGGATTTTGTTTGGTAAAGACAGTTGGGTGCCTTCGGAATATGCCACCTATTTCCGGGTGCTGGAAACAGAGGATGAATATTTTCCCTATCATAAAAAATACCATGCATTCTGGCGCATGTACGGCATGAGTTTGCCTGATGATATTTTGAAGAAAATATATTATAAAAATGCCTTAAGAATTGTGCCGGGCATAGATAAATCGCAGTTTCCGGAAGATTGATGATAGGTGGAAGGGCTACTTAATTTTATATAATTTATCTGCGCTGACAGATTTTAATTGTGGCAGCATTTTACTCTTTATTTGAATAATAATTATAATCTTTCAGCAGTATCTCCAGGAATTCTACCGGTTCCACATATTCTGTAATATCCAGCACATTTCGGATTTTATCACTGAGCCTTGCAGCTACATCAAAATTTTTATAACGTAAGCTGTTGTTCAATACACCTTTAATGGTATTCATATCGCGGTCGCTTAAACGCATCACCTGCGGAAAACGGGGCTTATAGGCATCTTCCACTTCAAGAAAAACGGTATCGTCAATATCTGTTTCAATCTTTGTTTTAATTACCAAGGTGCCTGCCGCCATATCGCCCAAACGCTGATTCTTCTTGCTTAATACGGTTGTTAATAAACCGGCCAGCCCCAATGAAAAAACAATATCAAATGGCCTCGTAAGCCAACGTATCAAATATTGATGCAATGCAGGCCTGCCGCCATCTTCGCCAATCACTTTTATATTCATCAGCTTCTTTCCGATGCTTTGCCCGTTCATTATAATTTCAAAGAATAAATGATATAATAATATTGGCAGGAAAAATAAAAGATACAGGGCATTCATGTTATACAGCAGTGGCAGGTTATTGCCTGAATTTTGCGAATGCATTATTGCCCGCAACATATACATCATAATATTGTAATAGGCTACCAGGATGCAAATATCAATTACCCATGCAAAAAGCCGTTTATGAAACTCCGGTGTTTCAAAATCGAGCTCTATATTAAAGCTTGTGGAGATTTTTATTTTTTCCATAAACAATTGGCGGAAAGATAAACTAATTCTAATTTTCGCACCCAAACATCAGAACCATTGAGAGAAGCCCTTTTTATAAAACGCAACCGCAATCGCTGGAAACAGATACAGGATAATCCAAGCGGTCATCCTGATGAAATGGCGCAGGAGTTTACGCAACTGGTTGAAGACCTCGGCTACAGCAAAACCTTTTATCCCGTAAGCAAAACAACGCAGTATTTAAACGGAATGGCGGCCAGGAAATACCTCGCCATTTATCAAAATAAAAAAGAAAGCACTAATCGTATTGTTCGTTTTTTTAAATACACGCTGCCGTTGATTATTGCAAAACATCACCGCGTATTGCTTATTAGTTTTTGCCTTTTTGTTTCGTTTGTAGCGATTGGATTTTTCTCTGCAAAAAACGATGAAGCCTTTGTACGCCGCATTCTTGGCGATGCTTATGTTGATATGACCCTGCAAAATATAAAAGATGGTCATCCTTTTGGCGTGTATGGTTATGGCAACGAATTTCTTTCCTTCATCTACATTTTTATCAACAATGTAAAAGTATCGTTGTATGAATTTGGCGGCGGCATTCTCTTTGGGTATTTCACCATAACAAGCCTTATACAAAACTCTGTTATGGTAGGTGCTTTTGAAAATATGTTTTATAACAACGGTTTGCTGCAGGATAGTTTGCTTACCATTATGCTGCATGGCACGCTTGAGCTTTCCACTTTTGTTATTGCAGCAGCATCGGGATTGGTGCTTGCCAAAAGCTGGCTTTTCCCCGGCACCATCAAACGCATTGATACATTAAAGCAAGGTGCAAAAGAAGGGCTTATTATTGCCCTGTCAAACATTCCCATGCTTTTTATCGCTGCATTTTTTGAAGCCTTCCTAACGCGCCATACCGATATGCCTTTATGGTTAAAACTCCTCATCATCACACTTTCACTAGCTATTGTAGTTGGTTATTTTATTGTTTATCCCATTCGCCTCAAGCGAAAATTAAATGCCGCCGATTTATAAATGTTGCTGCGCAAAACTTTGATATTATTTTTTGGGTTACCGGCATCGCGGCTTTGTGGCATCACGGTTGCGTCGCAACACTTGGGCAGGAATATCATTGTGCGGCTATGGCATCGCGGCTCCGGTTCTTCCATAAAACATGCAGTAACATTATGCTGCCTGTTTTTAATAACACAAACCGCATACACACAGGTTGATTCAAACTATGTTGATACCATCAGCATGCAGCATATCGATACGGTTGCGCAGGATAGCGAAACAGCAACCTACAATGATGAAGATGATGGTTACGTTGATACAAGCGTTAAACATATTTACGACACATCCCGATATTTTTTCAACTGGAAGCCAGATACATCCCAATCATTCGTTACAGAAAAAATAATGCAACGAGGATTGACAGAAGCTGCGGTAAACGAGCTTAAAAAAGATGAAGATTTCTGGTATATTCCTGCTATTGAAAAATTAGAGGCGCGCTTAAAAAATGATCCAAAATTTCGTGACAGCTTATTAAATGCACGCAACCGCGAACTGGTTGATGAACGGCAGAACAGCATGCTTTATCAGCCCTGGTTCAATAACCTGTTATGGATTATTATGATTGGCGTTTTTGCCGCAGCGGTTATTTATTTTCTCTTACAAAATAAGGTGAATATTTTTTCGGGGAAAGCAGCTTCAGCAGCAGGCGAAGATAATGAAGAGGAGCACGAAGATATTTTTAGCCTGTCTTATACG
>JAEWJV010000459.1 GCA_023386395.1 Bacteroidota bacterium | reverse complement strand
TGTATAAGGATTTCGATAATAATGGTACCATTGACCCTTTACTTTGTTATTATATAGAGGGAAAGTCTTACCCGGCAGCTTTAAGAGATGATTTAACAGACCAGTTGCCTTATTTGAAAAAACGTTTTATTAATTACAGCAGTTATGCAGATGCGGCTATTGAAGATGTTTTTTCAAAAGATGAATTAAAAGACGTAAAGGTGCTGCAGGCGCAAACAATGCAAACTGTTTTGCTGCAGAATGATGCAGGGAAAAGTTTTATCAAAAAGGAGTTGCCGGTTCAATCACAATATGCACCGGTGTATGCAACGAGCGCAATGGATATCAATAATGACGGCAATACTGATCTTATACTGGCCGGTAATAATTCGTTCACAAGAATAAAATTTGGTGATTACCGCGCTAATCATGGTGTTGTTTTATTAGGGGATGGAAAAAATAATTTTACATATCTCCCCCAGTACAAAAGCGGTTTTAATATAAGAGGTGATGTGAAGAGCATTGAGCCTGTCAATACAAAAAACAGTAATTATATTTTATTTGGAGTAAACAACGATAGTTTGCAGGTATATAAAATCAGGCTCAGCAATGGCTTGTATTGATAAATCTGTTTAGCTGTCATTCCCGGAAAAAAAATTGAAATTCGCAGCTTATAATATGTTTTCTGGCACCAACGCTTCCTTCTTAGGGGATATTTCCAGGGCTTAGCCTGCACCGGCATTTATTGTATTACTGCTAAAAATTGGCAGGTTGCATTAGTTTCTTACATTCGCGCATTATTAATAATGGTCTCGTAGTACAATGGATAGTATAAGAGTTTCCGAAGCTCCAGATCCAGGTTCGATTCCTGGCGGGACCACAACGAATTGCTTAAAGTACATTGGTAATCAAATAATTAACTGAATTTTACTTTTAAATAGTGTCTCTACTGGTGACTTTAAACTCTTATCTTACTCTTCAAATTTATCCAATAGGGTTAATCGTTCGTATGTAACACATTATTTGAATAAATATTTTAATTTACACCTTCTGTTAACTAAAAATATAATTACTTTGCGGTGAAAATTACTTTTGCAGATAAAAAATTGGAGAAACTGGCTAACGATGACCGGAAGATGATTAAAGAGTTAGGCAAGATACAAGCTAACACATTCAGGCGGAGGCTCACCCAGTTACAAGATGCTACAACTCTGGAAGAAGTTAGGAACTTGGCTGGTACTTATCACGAACTCAGAAACGACCGAAAAGGACAATGGGCTTGTGACTTAGACCAACCTTACAGGCTGGTTTTCACACCTCATGAAAAACCCATTCCCACTAATGCAAACGGTCAGTATATCTGGTCAGAAATTACAGGTGTAGAAGTAATTGAAATTATAAACTACCACAAAGAGAAATAACAATGGCCAAGCAAAATAAATATTTTCCGCAATCAAGACCCCATCCGGGCGAAACCTTAGCCGAAAAGTTGGAAGAAATGGAAATGGGACCTAAGGAGTTTTCTCTGCGTACCGGCAAGCCGGAGAAAACCATTAGCGCGGTCCTCAAGGGCGAAAGCTCTATAACTCCCGATATGGCGGTGCAGTTTGAGAATGTAACCAAAATCCCGGCCAACTTCTGGATGAACCATCAAAGGGCATACGATGAGTACCTTGCCAGAGAAAAGCGCAAAACTGCAATTGAAGAAGCAGTGTCATGGGCAAAGAAATTTCCGCTGGCCGATATGATAAAGAAAGGCTGGTTACCACCTCTGGCCACCATTCAGGAAAAAGCAACAGAGATGCTGACTTTCTTTGGCTTTTCGCATTACACAGCTTGGGAAGATTACTATTTCAAACAACAGCTCAAAGTTGCATTCCGTATTTCACTGGCTCAAACCAATGAGCCTTATGCCATATCAGCATGGCTTCGCAAGGGCGAGTTGCAGGCAGCCGAACTGAAAGCGGATAATTATTCAGAAAAGAAGTTTAAAGAAGCTTTGCCTCAGATAAAGTCCATCATGGCACAGCATCCAGAAGGTTTTTTTAATCAATTGCAAGGCATTTGCCTCAAAGCCGGTGTTAAAGTGGTTCACACTCCTTGCATCAATAAAGCCCCTATCAGCGGTTCCACTCGTTGGTTGAATGATACCCCATTCATACAGTTATCAGGCAGGTACAATCGTAATGATAGCTTTTGGTTTACTTTCTTTCACGAAGCAGGGCATATTCTTTTGCATGGTAAAAAGGATATATTTTTAGAAAAAGTAGAGTACTCCGATAAAGATTTAGAAAAAGAACAGGAGGCAAACGAATTTGCTTGCAAATGGACATTGACTGATAATGAAGAAGCAGAGATATTGACCGCAGCGCCACTCAACAAAGAAGACATCAAGGAATTTGCAAAACAGTTCAATACTCATCCTGCAATTATTATTGGAAGGCTTCAACATAAAAAATTGATTCCTTATTCATTGGGCAGAGAATATTTTGAACCTGTAGTATTTGAATAGAAACTTAATGCCTTTATCTAAGCCTACCTCTATTCATTTCTTTTGCAAAGGCGGGCAAAAATGCGAATAGTACCACCAGCTTTATTAAAAAACTAACTCATGGATATTCTTACAGTAATATTAGTTATTTTAATTCCTGTTCTCACAATATTCGCCAAGGGTAATTGGAAAAAGACAAATTGGGCAGGTAAAACGCTATTAATAGCGGGAATAATACTTGCAAGTTTAGGAGCTTTCACAAATTATAAAAAGGTTCAAAAAGAAAAATTGCTGGAGAGAATAAATTCAAAATTTGGGACTTTCGAAGATTTAAGTGGAGCAACTATACCTGAGTTATGCATTGGAAGATCAGACAATTCATGGCCAGTTACTAATCCTACAGGGACATTTGCATATAATAATGGCCAGCCAATGTTTAGGATATATGTTAGAAATAACAAATTATTCATTGATATTATTCTGAGGGACAAGGATGGCCACCCAATCGCTGCAATAGATGGTAACGAATGGACCCTTTACAGTAATGATTACGAATATAATAATGATGAAACATCATTTGAACTGGTTACAAAAGGTGATCGAAAAGTTTATTTTAATGTCGAATTGAAAGATGGTAAAGCACATATTTTAGGAGTGGTATTAAATAACAAAGGGTATGGCGTTCAATTCTCCGATTATAATGAAGATGGAGTTGCAAATTTTTTTGGTCTTTCCATAATTATTATGCCAGGTGCTAAAGATGAAGTGTATAAAGTTAATGGTGGAAGAATATTTAAATATCCAAGAGAAAAATATTTAGGAGTTCGTTTGCCATAGGCAAACTACCCTAAGCTTTATTGAATTGTTTATATCAAGTATGCTGATTATTGATCATCTTTCATTTTTTTAAGCCATTCCAGGAATTCATCAAGGCTTTTTTTCATCGGTCATCTTTTCAAACACGATCATATTTTCTTCGCTGGCATTAATCCAGTCATCCAACTCTTCCGTTTCTTCTATTGTTAAGGTATGTTTTAAAAAGCCTTCAATCAAATAAGCTGTGCGGTCTTCCTGTTTGAAATCTTTCTGATATTCCATTGAATTAAGGTAAATAATTCCGGGTATATTTACAAGATTAAACCACTTAAAACTACAGCCATGAGAAAATGTTTGCTTGCAGCAACTCTGATCCTTTGCGTTTTTACTTTAAAAGCACAAACAGTAAATGATATACCTCTGAAGGATATTGATGTGGAGTACGTGCAAATAGTAGGTACTTCAAAACTGTTAAGTACCAAGCTGACAATTCAAATTGATTTCGGACAGCACACAAAGTTTTTTTCATCCAGGAATGAAACAATTGTGAGGGATGAAAATGGGAAAGCTATAGATTTCAATTCCATGATTGATGCTTTAAACTTTATGTCACAAAATGGATTTGAATTTGTAAACGCCTATGCAATTTCGACCGGCAATCAAAAATGTTTATCATTACCTGTTGAGAAGTAGAAAAAATGATAACGCTGAAAATAATTCAGCTAACAAAAATTAAGGTTGGTGCAGGAAATATAAAGAAAGAAGAAACTAAAAATAAATAAATGAATATAGAAGCCTTTCGAATAGAAGCATTTTTGAATGAAATTGGCTATCACTTGGACCCTGACAATCAAAAACTAAGTACTACAAAATACTCAAAGAAGGGCGAGGAATCCATCTTTGTACCAAACAAACTTTCATTTACATCAAGCGAAATAGTTGGGTTTATGCCCCCACACGTTTATAACCAATTAGTAAGATTTACCAGTAATAATTATTGGAAATAGTTTTATGATTGGAGAAACCATTTTAAGGCATATGCAAGGAGAACTGTTTCAACTTATATGTGGTTATTCTAATTTGAAATAAATAAGGAATTCATTCTCTTGAAAGCCCCCGGCTACCGATAAGCACTTGCACTTTGCTTGAATCAATTGGTTCAAAGCCGCCATGCTTTTCAAAATTTGATTTATCAACCTCTTTGCCATCAATATAGTAAAGATTTGGTTTGCCGGGTCCAAGGATGTGCACTTCAAATTCATGCTTTCCGCTCAAGGGATTAACCGGTAATGTTCCATTCATCAACCCTTTAAGAAAAGCAATTTTTTCTTTACGTGTCATTTGCTGATCCTGTAGCTTCTTCATTTGCCTTTAAAATTTTATTGATGATAAGGTCGAGCTCGGTATCGCTCATACTGTCAAAGTCAATTGAATTATGATGCCTGTCTTTCCAGCCCATATTTTTCAAAGCGAATATTGAACCGGTTGCTTTGTCTGACAAAAGCCGTTTTTCATATTCGTGCTCAACTCTTGCCCTCGCCCTTTTTATTATGTACGA
>JAEWJV010000419.1 GCA_023386395.1 Bacteroidota bacterium | reverse complement strand
GCGCCATTGTAATGGACAGGTGAATTATAAAAAGCAATTCCATAGTTGCGGCCGGCGCCATTGTGCTCGAAGGCACCGTGGTTGAATCCGGGTCAATTTATGCAGGCGTTCCCGCTAAAAAAGTAAAAGATATTTCAACCGACAGCATACATGGCGAAATAGAGCGCATCGCCAAAAACTACACAAAATATTCTTCCTGGTTTTCTGAATATAATGCAGCAAAATAGATTAAGTTATTGTCTGATAACTGTTGACTGTTGGCCGCAATTTAAAACTTACTGTTTTTGAAACACCCGGGCAGTAAGTGTTTCCCCAATCAATATTTACGACGATTAATACATAGTTGTGTTAATTCATTGTAACTTAAGTAGTTGAGGAAATGCTTTTTGCCAGTTATGGAATGAATATTGTTGAGCAATGCTAACTAATTATTAATATGAAACCATTCGAATACAGCACCTTTACCGAAACGGTTATTAGTGAAAACGGCAACCTGCAGGACTTTTACCGTCTTGCTAATGTATTGAGCAAAACCCGCCATGTGCACCTGATGTCAAAAGAAGATGATGCCATAGTGGTTGAATGGCATTACAAATATCGTGGCGATGCTTTATCCCTTCAATACAGCGTTTACAACGGCGTTACGCTGTTGTATAATGGCAAAGACAAAAAGAATGCAGATAAAATAGCCGGCCGGTTACTTAACGGTCAATAATCATTTTCAGGAATAGATTCAAGGATGTTATAATAACTGAGATAACGTTCCATATATATTTCCCCTTCTTCTACCGCTTCTTTTACTGCGCAACCCGGTTCTTCAATATGCAAACAATTATTAAACCTGCACTGCTGCAATAAATTCCGCATTTCAGGAAAATAATGCGATAATTCAGTCCTTTCCATATTAGTTAATGCAAATTCCCGTATGCCGGGTGTATCAATTATCCTCCCGCCAAAAGACAGGTCGTGCATCTCGGCATAAGTGGTGGTGTGCATGCCTTTGCCGCTCCAGTTACTTACTTCTTTTGTGCGAATCCCCAAATGTGGAAGAAGATAATTAATGAATGTGGACTTTCCTGTGCCGCTGTGACCATACACCAGGGTAGTATTATTTTTCAACAGGCTTTTTATTGCATCCAGCCCTTCATTTGTTTTTACACTTATAGGATACACGGGATAATCAATGTTCTCATAAATCTGTTTAAGCTTGTCAAAAGAATCCCATTCCTTCTTTTTATAAATATCAGTTTTATTGAAAACAATTATAGATGAAATATGATAGGCTTCTGCCGCTACAAGGCACCTGTCAATAAAGCCCTGCGAGGTTCTCGGTTCTTTTAAAGTAGCAAGCAATAAAGCCTGGTCAATATTGGAAGCAATTATATGCTGCTGCTTTTTATTCCTGGGTGAATTGCGGGCTATATAATTCTTTCTCTCATAAATATTATTAATGATGGCATTGTTGCCAGCGGTATCTTCCACTTCAATTTCAACTATATCACCCACGGCAACAGGATTGGTGGAGGTTATATCATCAATTTTAAAAATTCCTTTCATCCGTGCATTGTAAATTGCACCATCTTCGGTTTTTGCTGTATACCAGCTGCCTGTTGATTTATAGATACGCGCAAGCATTTAACGAAGATAGAGGAAGGCAATTGATAAATGTAATAAGTGGAATGAGCTTTGCAGCATAAAACAAAAAAAATCACAGATGCATAATTATAAACTTAGCGGTAATGCGTTTGAACCACGGGCAACGAAATTATATGAAAACAGTAATGTTATAAATGTTGGAAAAACAGGGCGCATCGTTTCACTGGCTGCCGGAGCCGTTTTGTATGGCATGGCCATAAAAGGAAAACAGGGCATAGTAAAGAAGGCGCTGCGTTATGGCGGAATGTATTTTCTTTACAGGGGTCTCTCCGGCAATTGTTTATTAACCGCGTTGGCCAAACGCGAAGAGTACAGAATGCATACCCGTGCTGTAAACATAAGGACTTACTTTATTGTAAAAGCGCCAAGGCAACTGGTTTATGAATCATGGCGAAACCTTGAAAGATTGCCACGTTTTTTAAAGCATATAAAAGAGATTAAGGTGGTTGATGAATTGCATTCCGTTTGGGTTTTGAAAACCCCCGGACGCCTTCCCGCCATTGCATGGAAAGCCGAAATCATTGACCAGGAAGAAGGCCGCGAGTTAAGCTGGCGCTCCCTGCCAGGTTCTAAAATAGAAACTGCCGGTAAAATTACATTTGCCAACACCACCGGCGGAACAGAGGTTAACCTTATGATCAGCTATCGCCCTCCGGCCGGTTATATCGGGTCTGCCGCAGCAACTGTAATCAACCCCTGGCTGAAGGAAATAGTAAAGGAAGATTTAGCGCGTTTTAAAAGATATATTGAAGCGAAAGCTATTGAATACAGCCATATAGGATATGATTTTACATAACGTTTTATCGGCTGATGATGCAGATTTCAAAAAAATTGTTTAAGGAAATTTCCGGAATACTGTATAACGCAGCAAAACTTCAATTAAAATATAAATAACTGCGGCAACAAGCAGAGGAAGAAATTTATCTGTATAACGGTTATAAGTTTTTACTTCTATTTTAGATTTTTCAAGCTGGTTTATGCTGCCATAAATTTTTTGCAGTGCAGATTTATCCGTGGCATGAAAATACTGGCCCCCGGTTTCGTCAGCAAGCTTTTTTAATAAGGCTTCGTTATACTGCAATGTTTTATGCTGAACAACAGGCCCCAACGGCGAATCCACCACTTCATCCACTTCTTTTTCAGAGCCAACCCCAATTGTATAAATTTTTATACCGTAATATTTTGCCATCTGCAGCGCCATATCGGGCGGAATGGTGCCTCCAAAGTCAACGCCATCGGTCAAAAGAATAATTATTTTACTTTTTACTTTACTATAGCGTAACCTGTCAACGCTTGTTGCAATACCACTGCCGATAGCTGTGCCTTCGTCCTGCAGGTAGCCGCTTTGTATATTTTTTACCTGGTTTAAAACAGCATTGTGATCTGAGGTGAGCGGGCACAACGTAAAACTCAGGTTACTGAAAATTACAATGCCAATTTCATCGCCTGGCCTGTTGCTTACAAAACTTGATGCTACCTGCTTCGCCGCTTCAAGCCGGTTAGGGTCAAAGTCTTTTTCTGTCATGCTTCCGCTTATATCAAAGCAAAGCACAATATCAATTCCTTCTCCTTCATTTTCCGTTTCTGTGAATTTTATACGCGGCCTGGCAAGCGCCAGAATTAAACATACCAGGGCAAGGCATCTTAACACAAAAGGCAAATGCCTCAGCGATACTCTCAGGTTTTTGGTTATCCTTACAAAATAAGTGGTGGTAACCAGCATGGAAGCCTGCTGCTTTTTGTTGCGCCTTATATATTCATAAATTAATATGGGCATCAACAATAAAGCGCCTAAAATCCAGGTATGCGCAAATTCAATATTTTGGTACCAGTCTGTCAGCATCTGTTCTAGCCCTGTTTATATTTTCATCAATTTCTTTAATTATCCGGATAACTTCCTGCAACGTGCTTTTGCTTTCTGCCTCACCGGGCAAATACCGGGCAAATTTTACCGATGCATTCAAATCGAATATGCGGCTGAAATTATTTCTTTCCCCTACATCCTGCATATAAAATTTAAGGCGGGGTAATAATTCGCCTGCGGTTAAATGCAGCGCTTTTATATTGGTTACTTCTTCAATATACTGCCTCGTGGCATCATCTATATCCGAATGGAATTTTTTTATGGCGGCAGTTGATGATAAGCTTTGTTGCTGCAAAGCCTTTAGCTTCTCCAAAGCCCTTTCCAGTGGCGTTCCTTTTAATTCAGGCTTGGGCTGCGGTGCAGGTTTTTTCTTTCTTTTTATGATGATGAGTGCAATGATCGCTATCAGCAAAACCAATAGCGCAGCTATAATTACGGGCAGCCAGTTAAAGCCTGTTTGCACATCAATAATGTCTTTTATGGGATGATATTCTTTTAAAGAAGATACATCCACAGGAAGCACGGTTAAATAAAGCGGTGTGGTTTGAAGCTGTATTTTTTTGCCGGTTGATTTTTCCTGGATGATAAAATTAAAAGGCCCAAGCTGCCACCGGCCTGAATCGAAAGATGTAATTACAAAATTTTGCTGGTAAGTGAAATTGCCGGCCACATTAATGGTATCAAT
>JAEWJV010000477.1 GCA_023386395.1 Bacteroidota bacterium | reverse complement strand
TTCATAGCGGTTTGGGTTTTCAGTACATTGGCCAGCATAAGTACACCATGTTCTGTGAAGGCATACGGCAGTGCGCCGCCCAGGTGCCGGCGGGAAGGTATCGCATTTTGCGATACCATGGTTTCCGCCTCATCTTCCGTAAGCTGAAACATAAAGTTTGCCGGGAAACGGACACTGTTTCTTTTCACCTGTTCCCTCAGGCGTATGGGTTTTACACCATACAAGGCAGCGAGGTCGCGGTCAAGCATTATTTTCTGGTTGCGGAGCAAATAGATTTTGCTCATAATAAGCTCATCCTGAACGGCCGGTGTTTTGGAATTTTTTGGCATAGCTTAAGATTGAATATGGAAGATAAATTGTTACAGGGAAATTAAAAAGAAAAGTACGGCAGGAGCTATGAGCTGGGGGCAGTTCTCTGGTTTAAATCTTCCCCAACGGTTAACCGCTGCCAACACTCACAGCTCATGGCTCATAGCTCATAGCTTGCAGCGCAAAGCCTGCAGTCTTAATTGTGATGCTCCCTGCCATTATTTTTAGTAAATTATGCAAACATAAATATGCGTATGCAAACATTGCAAAACACGGCCCTGGCCGGCACAAAGGCAGTTAAAAGATTGCGTTTGCAAAAATTACGTGCAGGCCATCCTTTTATGATCAATTCAAAAATCCTTCCTTTAGGGCAATTTTATGTTGAATACCCTTCCGGCATTATACAACTGGCTGCTATATCAGATTCCAAAAGAGACTACAAAATACTCAGGCAGTTAACAGAACAGGAAACAGCGGCTTTACGTGCACAATATGATCTGTATTAATACCGGAATTATATATCATTACAGGTTCTAATGGCGCCGGGAAATCCAGCATTGGCCCGGATTACCTTCCGGAACATATACGGATGGATAATACTGTTTTTGATGGTATGTTACCCGTTCTTTTTTCTTGATAAAATGAACCAAAAAATCAAGCACGGATGATATTCAACACATCCGTGCATATGCCTTGATTGGACTTCTGCACTAATGACTTTTCAGCAGTTGAACCCTGATGCTTAAATTTGATTTGTACTATTGCCGGTAACTACAGATAGTTTTGGGATTGCCTTAAATAAATAAGCTTCTAATGGCATCGTTCAAATTCCAGCCGGAACATTTACCGGAATGGTTTATACGTTATTTACCGGCTATGGCTTAACAATAAAATGAAACGGATGATAGCGCAAGTATGCAGGGCAGGTTTTGTGTATAGGGTACTTGTGCGGGTTTGCTTTGCTTTTATGCTGCACAAGATGGCTATGCACAATGCTAACACCCCAATCTTGCGCCAGCTTTCCTTTTTTTAATGAACATTCTTGGACTATTGAGGGGGAATCTATATAGTCTAACGGTGAGTTCACACCCCATTCTATATGCTTGTGTAAATACTCAAATTCATTCGCCCATTGTATAAATTGGCTGATCATTTCACGGCTATCATTGTGGGCAATGGAACAAACAGGTGAAAAAAAATATGATTGCCGCAACAACAATACAAAAAACGAAAGAAGTAAGCATTGATAATCAAACGGCATTTTTTTTGGAACTGCGTGGAATATTCGTAAATCTTTGCGTTGGCTGTAACCCTAACGCAACACGCAAATGAGCAATCTCATAAAGACAATTTTTAGACTACTTCCAGTTTCAGCAGTTGGACTACTTCTAAACCTAACAATTATTAAACAAGCTGACACGGAACTAATGACCGATGGTTTAATGATACTTTTTATTGTTGTCATTTTTATAATCGCATTTTTATGGACACTGTATAAAGACAACAAAGCATACATGCAGACACAAGTAAAACTAAGTTTTATACCAACAGTTATAGGTATTATTTTTATTATCTCTTTTTTTGTTACAAATTCAGTTATAGCGGCTCGTGACAAATCGCCAATTTTAATTCAAGCTGGATATGACGGTGGATTTAATGGAGCTTGGTTTGAATTTCGAGAAGATGGCACTTATAAATTTGGTAACAGTGGTGGTATTGGTGCGACTTATTCCAGAGGAAAATATATTTTAAAAGACAGTATTATCACGCTTGACAAAAACGATATCGACAATGTAATTCAGAGCCAACTTCTTGCTATAAGAAAGATAAAAATGTTTGACACAACAGAACAGGTTGTTTATCAAATTGACTCACAGCACCAAGTGGTTAACAAAGATTTTAAATTTATAATCAATATTGACAAACGGAAAAAATGAAGGTCGACAGCCAACAAAAATATTACTGAAAATGCAGGCTTGACGGAAGACAATCGGCTGCACCAATTCAACTAAGCCAATATTCGGCTGACAGTTCGATATTTGGCTGTCGCTGGTTATTTTCATCTTTTGATATTTCAATTTAACTTCAGCGATCGGCTTGACCAGTGCTAATATCTGCACTTCAGTAATACCGAGCCGTTGTGTGCAATATGCTGATACTTCCCGATGACAAGAAGAGCTAAGACAACTATTATAATTATTTCAGTAATAGCATTAATTGCTATTGGTGGACTTTATTTTCTTAAATCTTTCTTCAGTTCTTTTGCTCCCCCAAAGGTGATAATAACTAAAGATTATATTTCGACGAACAGAGACTTTATAAACGGCGTGACTATTGAAAAAATTCTTGTTGACAGCATCGGACAAGAAGGCTATCCACTTCAATACACAACGGTCTACACGACTTCATGCAATATTCATCACCCGACAAACAGACCACCTGAACCACCGAGCAAAATAGAATTTTATAAGCCAGGTAAATATTCGTGGGACGAAGACACAATTAAAGTAACGTACATTCATAATGGCTTGTCACGTCAATCGTTGGACACAACAAACAATCTTTGGTGGCTTAACAAATTTGGCAACTATCCGGTTTGCCCAATAAAGTTTGAACAAGGACAGTGGTATTTTATTACTATAGGTGACCCACAAGTGACGGGAATATTTTTTTACATAGACCGTTCAGGCAAAGAACATCAGTACTTTTTGCAAAGCGGAGTTTCACCAATTTAGGCAGACGAATACTGCACACAACAGGCGGTTTGGCAATATAGCGGGAAACGAATATATGCTCAACTTTTTGGTCGCTAATCGGCTTCAGTTCCAGCCGACGAATAACGCCGGGCAGTAGAATAAAAAATGAACTTTTAATTATAAATTTAGCAGCGGTTACGGGCTGACGATTTTTAAATACCGCCACATCGCCAAGCCGTTTCCGTTGG